>CALJZN010000021.1 GCA_937983405.1 uncultured Paracoccaceae bacterium | reverse complement strand
GGGGGCTGCGGCGGCCGGCGCCGCGGGGGCTGGGGCCGGGCTGGGCGGCGCGGCGCCCTCGCCCTCGGCCTGCAGAAGCGCGATGGGCGTGTTGACCTTCACCCCTTGCGTCCCCTCGGCGACCAGAAGCGCGGCGATGGTGCCTTCGTCCACCGCCTCGAACTCCATCGTCGCCTTGTCGGTCTCGATCTCGGCAAGGACCTGCCCGGGCTTCACCGCATCGCCCGCCTTGACCAGCCACCTGGCCAGCGTGCCCTCCTCCATGGTGGGCGAGAGGGCGGGCATCAGGATCTCGGTTGCCATGCTGCGGCGCTCCCCTCAGGCGTAGATGTCGGTCCAGAGCTCCGAGACGTCGGGCTCGGGGCTCTCGCGGGCGAAGTCGGCCGCCTCGTTGATGATCGCCTTGACCTCGCGGTCGATGGCCTTGAGCTCGTCGTCGGTCGCCTGGCCGGCCGCAAGCAAGAGGTCGCGGACGTGCTCGATCGCGTCCTTCTCGTCGCGCATCTTCTGCACCTCCTCGCGGGTGCGATACTTCGCGGGGTCCGACATCGAATGGCCGCGGTAGCGGTAGGTCATCATCTCGAGGATGTAGGGCCCCTTGCCCGCGCGGCAGTGCGCCACCGCCTTCTCGCCCGCGGCCTTGACCGCCAGCACGTCCATGCCGTCCACCTGCTCGCCCGGGATGCCGAAGGCGGCGCCGCGGCCGTAGAGCGTGGTGGACTTGGTCGCGCGCTTGACGCTGGTGCCCATGGCGTACTGGTTGTTCTCGATCACAAAGATCACCGGCAGCATCCACAGCTCGGCCATGTTGTAGGTCTCGTAGACCTGGCCCTGGTTCGCCGCGCCGTCGCCGAAGTAGCAGAAGGTCACGCGGTCGGTGCCCAGATACTTGTCGGCAAAGGCCAGCCCCGCCCCGATCGGCACCTGCGCGCCGACGATCCCGTGGCCGCCGTAGAAATGCTTCTCGCGGCTGAACATGTGCATCGAGCCGCCCTTGCCCTTGGAATAGCCGCCGATGCGCCCGGTAAGCTCGGCCATCACGCCCTTCGGGTCCATCCCGCAGGCCAGCATGTGGCCGTGGTCGCGATAGCTGGTGATGCGCTTGTCGCCCGGGCCGGCCGCAGCCTCGAGCCCCACGACCACCGCCTCCTGCCCGATGTAGAGGTGGCAGAAGCCGCCGATCAGGCCCATGCCGTAAAGCTGGCCCGCCTTCTCCTCGAAGCGGCGGATCAGCAGCATCTCGCGGTAGAGGTGCAGAAGTTCCTCGCGCGAGGCGCCGGCGGTCGGCTCGGATTTCCGGGGTGGCATGGGGCGGGCTCTCCCTTCGGCAGCGGTCGTTCAACGTTGAACGACCCTATAGCCGATCGCACCCGGAAGCGCGAGAGGCGATTGCCGCAATCCCCGTCCTAGCGGATCACCAGCTCGTCGGGGCGGATCAGCCCCAGCACGTCGCGCGCCTGCTCGTCGAGCAGGTCGAGATCGAGATAACCGTCCGACAGCCGGCGCGTCTTGTTCGACAGACCCGCGAGCTCGGTTGCCAGCCGGTCGCGTTCGGCCCGCAGTTCGGCCGCCTCGGCCTCGATCTGCACGCGGCGGAACAGGCCGTGGTCGCCCTGCACGGCGGCGAAGGTGAAGTATCCCGCCGCGACGAAGGCCAGCCCCAGATAGATCACGGCGCCCAGCGCCGGGGTGGTGGACTGCGACATCTGCCTCTGCCTCGCCTGCGCCGTCCGACGGGCGTGGGGCGACTGTGCCACATCCGATTCGGCTTGGGAATCCCCCTTTGCCTGCGTCAGCGCGCCCGGTCGTCGGGGCGGATCACCAGCTCGCGCCGGCCGGTCTGCGCCTCCGGCACGCGCGCGAAGGCGATGCCAGCGCCGAAGCCCAGCACGAGCTCGGCCGTCGTGCGCACGGCGCAGCCCGCAAGCAGATGGCCGCCCGTCACCGCGCCGTCGGCCCCGGCAACGGCAAGGTGCAGATGCGGCCCGTCGGGCGAAGGCGTCCCCGACAGCGCCACGATCTCGAGCGGTCCGGCGACCTCGGCCGCCCCGTCGCACCCCGCAAGGCGAAGCCGCGCGCGGCCGAGGCTGCCCGCGGCGGCGGCGACGAACCCCTCAGGCTCCGGCGCCGCCGCGAAGGCCGCCTCGATCCCCGCCCGAAGGTCCTCGTCCGGGAGCAGCCGCAGTGCCACAAACCGGGTCGCGGCCCCGGGCCAGGCGCCGCAAAGCCCGGGGGAGAAGCTCATGCCTTGCCCTTGTAGATGTCGACGAGCGTGCTGAGCATCGCCAGCGCGTCCTCGCGTGCGCGCTGGAAGCTGTTGCGCCCGATGATCGAGCCGTGGCCGCCGCCGTCGCGGATCGCGCGGGCGTCGTCAAAGACGGCCTCTTCGCCCTTCGCCGCGCCGCCCGAGAACACCACGATCCGCCGGCCGTTGAAGGCCGCCTGCATGCAGTGGCGCACCCGCGCGGCCTGGGTCGCGATGTCGATGGCGTGCGTTTCGTAGACCTTCCGCGCCTCGGCCTGCATCAGATGGTCGGTGGACAGCTTGATCTTGATGATGTGCGCTCCGAGCAGCGCCGCGATCTGGGCGGCATAGGCGGCCACGTCGATCGCCGTCTCGCCCTCCTTCGTCACCGCCTCGCCGCGGGGGTAGGACCAGATGACGGTGGCGATGCCCTTCGCCGCCGCCTCCTGCCGCATGGCCGAGATCTCCTCGTACATCTCGAGCGCGGCGTCCGAGCCCGGGTAGATCGTGAAGCCGATGGCGGCGCAGCCCAGCCGCAGGGCATCGTCCACGCTGGCGGTGATCGCCTGGTTCTTGCCGGCGGTCTCGGACATCAGCGCATTGGCGCTGTTGACCTTCAGGATCGTGGGGATCTGCCCGGCGAAGCTGTCTGCCCCCGCCTCGAGCATCCCGAGCGGTGCGGCATAGGCGTTCAGGCCGGCGTCGATGGCCAGCTGGTAGTGATAATGCGGGTCGTAGCCGGCCGGGTTGGGCGCGAAACTGCGCGCGGGCCCGTGCTCGAACCCCTGGTCCACGGGCAGGATGATCATCCGCCCGGTGCCGCCGAGGCGGCCCTCCATCAGCATCCGGCAGAGGTTGGCCTTCACGCCGGGGGTCTCGCCCTCGTAGTTGGCAAGGATCTGCCGGACGATTCGCGTCGCGCGCATGGGGGTGCTCCTGTGGCTTCACACGGTCGCCCGACCCTCTAGGGGGCCGGGCGGGGCGGCGCAACGATGGTGGCGCTAACGGCCCCCGATCACGGCACGCCGAAGCGCCCGGGCAGGTCGCGGGCGATCCACTCGCGCAGAAGCACCGCGGCATGGGGCGCCGTCGCCGCCGCCAGCGCCGCCGCGCCCTCGGGGCCGCGGGCGGCAAAGCGCGCCTCGATCTCGTCGCGCAGCGCGGCGCTGCCGGCATCGCCCGCCGCGGCGGCGAGGCTGGCCCAGAACCAGGCGCGGGCATAGTCGCGCGGGGCGCCGAGCCCCGAGAGCCGCGCCAGCGCCGCCGCCCGCAGCGCCGCGACCGAGGCGAAGGGCGCCTCGCCCTCGGCCTCCGACCCCGCCGCCGCCTCGGCCTGAAGGGCCAGCATCTGCGCGGGGTCGAGCGCCGCCTCGATCGCGTCGAGCAGCCCCAGCGCCCCGGGCAGCCGCGCCGCCCCGGCGGCCAGCGCATGGCGGTAGGCCGCGGCGGGGTCGCGGCCGGCCAGCGCGCGGGCAAGCTCGGCCGCCAGCGCGGGGTCGCCCGCGGCGAGCGGGGCCAGCAGCGCCGCCCCGCGGTCGATGTCGCGCGGCGCGCCGATGCCGGTCAGAAAGGCGCGCCCCGCCTGCGCCCGCTCCTCGGCCGACAGCCCGCCCGGCGTCGCCACCGCGCGCGCGACGAGCGCCGTCGGCACGATCGCCGCGCGCCGGGCGGGGGCGGGCTGGAAGCGCGGGTTCAGCGCCGCGAAGGCCTCGCGCCCGTCGCGCTCCATCGCCGGGAAGTCGAGCAGCACGGCCGCGTCCCCCGGCGCCGACAAGGCCAGCGTCACGCCGCCGCCGTCGCGCAGGAAGCGCGCCGTCTCGTCGGCCAGGGTGCCGACAAAGACCTCCTGCGCGGGGCTAAGCCGCGCCGCTTCGGGCGGCACCGGGTCGGACGAGGGCGGGATGCGCCCGTGGCCGCTGGCGCGGGCGTTCTCGCGCTCGAGGTTGCGGCGCAGCTCGCCCGCCAGCATCGCGCCCGTCGCCTCGGGCACGGCAAGCGCGGGCGGCATCAGTGGGCGCATCAGGGCAAGCAGCCCGAGGTCCTCGACCGTCACCTCGGCGTCGCGGAAGCGGACGTAAGGCTCGGGCTCGCGGCGCCGCCCGGTGCCGAAGGCAAGATAGTCGAGCCGCGCCGAGGCGTCCACGGCCAGAAGCCCGGCCGCGACGAGGCCAAGCTGCACCCCGGCGGCGGCGGAGGGAAAGTCGTAGTCCAGCCGCAGCGACCCGCGGTCGAAGCGCAGGTCGTCCAGCCCGATCATCTGCAGCGTCCCGCGCGTCTCGGGCGCGAGGCAGAGCGCCGACAGCCGCGCGCCGATCACCTCGGCCTCGAACCGCAGGCTGTCCCGCGGCTGAAGCCCGAGGCCCGCGACCACCAGGCGCTCGGCGCCAAGGCTGCAGCCGGCGCGATCGGGGGGCAGGTGGATCGGCCGCACCGAAAGCCCCGTCAGCGCCACGGTTCCCGCGGCCAGATCGACCGAAAGCCCCTCGTAGCGGACTTCGGCCTGGCTGCGCAGCGCCGCGATGCCGGTCTGCAGCGCCAGCGTCAGCACGCGGTCGGGCGCCAGCACGGCGAACCAGTCGAGCACGCTTGTGCCCTCTGCCCGGGCCGGCTGGCCGGCCAGCAGCGCGGCGACGGCCAGGGCGCAGGGCAGGGCGCAGGGCAGGGCGGACTGCGACGCGCGGGGCGGGGGCAGGGCAACTCGCAGGGGCATGGCACGCTCCGATGGCGGGGGCGCCGGCGGGCCAGCCGCGGGGCGCGGACGCCCGCATAAGGGGGCATCGCAAGGATTCGGACAAGCCGCTTTCGTTGCCGCGGCCGCGCCGTTCAGCCGCCCAGCGCGGCCACCCCCGGCAGCACCTTGCCCTCCATCCATTCGAGGAAGGCGCCGCCCGCGGTCGAGACGAACGAGAAGGCCTCGGCCACCCCCGCCTGGTGCAGCGCCGCCACCGTGTCGCCGCCGCCGGCGACCGAGACGAGCGCGCCCTTGCGCGTGAGGTCGGCGACCGCCCGCGCCGCCGCCATCGTGCCGGCGTCGAAGGGCGAGGTCTCGAAGGCGCCGAGCGGGCCGTTCCAGATCAGCGTCCGGCAGGTCGCGAACAGCGCCTCCAGCGCGGCCACCGTCGCGGGCCCGACGTCGAGGATCATCGCGTCGGGGGGGCAGGCGTCCACGGGCCGCGTCTCGGCCGGGGCATGGGCGCGGAACTCGCGCGCCACCACGATGTCGGCCGGCAGATGCACGGTGCAGCCGGCGGCCTTCGCCTTTTCCAGGATCTCGGCCGCGGTGGGCGCCATCTCGCGCTCGGCCAGCGAACGGCCGACCTCGAGGCCCCGGGCGACGAGGAAGGTGTTGGCCATGCCGCCGCCGATCACGAGGTGATCGACCTTGCCCACAAGGTTGCCCAGAAGGTCGAGCTTGGTCGAGACCTTGGCGCCGCCCACCACCGCCGCCACGGGGCGCGCCGGGCTGCCCAGCGCGGCCTCGAGCGCCTTGAGTTCGGCCTCCATCAGCCGCCCGGCGGCCGACGGCAGAAGCCGGGCGATCGCCTCGGTCGAGGCATGCGCCCGGTGCGCGGCCGAGAAGGCATCGTTGACATAGACCTCGCCCAGCGCGGCGAGGGCCGCCGCGAACATCGGATCGTTGCCCTCCTCGCCCGGATGGAAGCGGGTGTTCTCGAGCAGCAGAACCTCGCCCGGGGGCAAGGCCGCGACCGCCTGCTTGGCGGGGGCGCCGATGCAGTCCTCGGCGAAATGCACCGGCACGCCCAGCGCCTCGCGCAGCGCGGGCAGGGTGACGGCCAGCGACATCGACGGCACGCGCCGCCCCTTGGGCCGGTCGAAATGCGCCATCAGCACCGGCTTGCCGCCCCGGGCCAGGATGTCGCGGACGGTGGGCGCGATCTTGGCGATCCGGGTGGCATCGGTCACCCGGCCGTCGGCGACGGGCACGTTGATGTCGACCCGCACCAGCACGGTCCTGCCGTCCAGGTCGAGGTCGTCGAGGGTCTTCCAAGGCATCCTGCCTTCCTCTCGCGATGTGGATCCCGGCAGTTCTCGCCGAACGCCCGGCCCCGGTCAACAGAACGCGCGCGCGCCGGCTTGCCCTTTCGGAGCGCGCGCGCTCCGGCTAGGGTCGGGGCGCGCTTGCGACGAGGACATCATGGCCGAAATCACCGACCCCGAGAACACGATCATCATCACGCTCAAGGACGGCCCCGTCGTCGTCGCGCTGATGCCCGACGTCGCGCCGCTGCACAGCGCGCGCATGAAGGCGCTTGCCCGCGCCGGGTCCTACGACAACGTGGTGTTCCACCGCGTGATCGAGGGCTTCATGGCCCAGACCGGCGATGTCGCGAACGGCAACGCCGAGAAGGGCTTCAACCTGCGGCGCGCGGGCACCGGCGGGTCGGACCTGCCCGACCTTCCGGCCGAGTTCAGCCGCATCCCCCACGACCGCGGCACCCTCGGCGCCGCGCGGTCGGCGAACCCCCACAGCGCCAATTCGCAGTTCTTCATCAACTTCCGCGACAACCATTTCCTCAACGGGCAGTACACCGTTTACGGCCGGGTGATCGCCGGCATGGAGCATGTGGACCGCATCGCGCGCGGCGAACCGCCGGCGCACCCCGACCGCATGATCACCGTCCGGGTGGCGGCCGATGTGGCCTAGGCGCGGCGTTCTGGCGGGCCTGAGCGCGCTGGCCTGGGCCGCCGCGGCCGGGCCTGCGCCGGCTGCGGGCGCGCCGCGGCTGGTGATCGAGGTCGCGGGCCGGGCCAACGGGCGGGTCGTGATCGAGCTTTTGCCCGAGGTCGCGCCCGCCCATGTCGCCCGGCTGATCGCGCTGGCCGAGGCGGGGGCCTACGACGGGGTGGTGTTCCACCGCGTGCTGGAGGGCTTCATGGCCCAGACCGGCGATGTGCGCTTCGGCCGCGCCGGCGGCGATCTGTCGCGCGCGGGCATGGGCAGGTCGGACCTGCCCGACCTGCCCGCCGAGGTTTCGGACCTGCCCTTCCTGCGCGGCACGGTGGGCATGGCGCGGGGCGCGACGCCTGACAGCGCCAACAGCCAGTTCTTCATCATGTTTGCCGAGGGCCGTCACCTCGACGGCCAGTATACCGTCCTCGGCCGGGTGATCGAGGGGATGGAGGTGGTGGACCGCATCCGGCGCGGCGACCCGCGGCGCAACGGCGCGGTGGCCGACCCCGACCGCATGCTGCGGGTGACGGTCGAGCGCTGAGCGCCCGGGCGCGCCGCGCGGGGCAGGCAACGCCCCCGGGCCGCGGCCCCGCCCGCCCACCCCTGCCGCGCCCCGGGGGCGTGGCGGGCGTGCGCCCGCCGGGGGGCGTGGCGGGCGTGCGCCCGCCGGGGGGCGTGGCGGGCCTGGGCCCGCCGGGG
>CALJZN010000020.1 GCA_937983405.1 uncultured Paracoccaceae bacterium | reverse complement strand
CGGCGGGCCCCGGCGCGGGCGCCGCCCGCCCAACCGGTGGCGGGCGGCGGTCAGCCGCCCTCGCCCTCGACGCGGACCTCGGGCAGAAGCCGCTCGACATCGCCGCGCCGGCAGAGCTCGGTCGCCGCGGTCATCACCGCGGCGGCGGCGGCCGCCGTCCCCTCGGCGAGCGCCGCGCGCGGCCCGCGCCCCTGGGCCAGCGCCAGGACGAAGGCGCCGGCAAAGCTGTCGCCCGCCCCTACCTTGCTCACCACCGGCACCTTCGGCGGCGCGGCCGCCAGCGCCGCCCCCGGCGCGGCCAGCACCGACCCCTCGGCCCCGCGCGCCAGCACCACGGCCCGCGCGGTGCCCCGCGCCACCAGCTCTGCAGCGAAGGCGAGCGAGGCCGCGCGGTCGGGCAGCGGGCGGCCGGCGAGATCCTCGGCCTCGGCCTCGTCGATGCGCAGCACGGCGATGCCGGTCTCGCCCGCCGCAGCCAGACGGCGCAGCGGCGGGCCCGAGGTGTCCACCACCAGCCGCGCCCCGGCGCGGGCAAGATCGGCGGCCAGGGTCAGCGGGAAATCCTCGGGCACCCCGGGCGGCTGGCTGCCGCTCAGCACCGCCCAGTCGCCGCCGTGCACGAGCCGCGCGGCCAGGGCCCGCAGGTCGGCCGCCATCGCTTCGGTCCAGTCCGGCCCGGGCAGGGTAAAGCGATACTGCCCGCCCGTGCCCCGGTCGGTCACGGCGATGCCGAGGCGCGTGTCGCCCGGCACGGCAAACGCCGCGACCGGCACGCCCGCGGCATCGAGCAGCGCGCGCAACGCCGTCCCCGTCGGCCCGCCCAGGGCCACCAGCGCCACGCAGTCCCCGCCGAGTTCGCGGATCGCGCGGGCCACGTTCACCCCGCCGCCGCCGGGTTCGCGCACCGGCGCCGCGCAGCGCAGCTTGGGGCCCGGCACCACCGCCTCGGCCGAGGTCGAGATATCGAGCGCAGGGTTGAGCGTGATCGTGAGGATCTGCGCCATGGCGGCTCCGGTCTTGGGGAAGGGGGTGGCTCAGGCCGGCGCCGGCAGCGGCTGGATCAGCGCGGGGCCCTGCGCGCGGTTCGAGTTGACCTCGGGCGACACCCGGTGCGCGACCAGCCCGGCCTCGGGCGCCGGCCGCATCAGCCGCGCCGCGCCGTGCCCGGCCTCGCCCAGCCACAGCGCCCAGTCGGCGGGATCGAGGATCAGCGGCATCCGGTCGTGGATCGGCGCCAGAACCGCATTGGCGGGGGTGGTGACGATGGCGCAGGTGACCAGGCGGTCGGCCCCGCGCTCCCACGGCTGCCAGACGCCGCCCAGGGCCAGCGGCGCGCCGTCGCTGCGGTGGACGAACCAGGGCAGGCGGCGCCCGTCCTCGCCCCTTGTCCACTCGTAGAACCCGTCGGCCGGGATCAGGCAGCGCCGTTCGCGCGCCGCCGTGCGGAAGGCGGGCTTCTCCGCGATCGTCTCGGCGCGGGCGTTGATCAGCAAAGGGCCGTCGGCCGGCGTTTTGGCCCAGGCCGGCAGGAAGCCCCAGCGCATCGCCACCAGCCGCCGCCCGCACGCGCCCGCGATCACCGCGGCCACGTCCTGCGTCGGGCAGACGTTGTAGCGCGGCACCGGCGGCAGGTTGTTCGCGGGCTGCGCCGCGAACAGCGCCGCCAGCGCCCCGGCCGGATGGGTGATGACGAAGCGCCCGCACATGGCGGCGATGTAGCGCCTCCGCCGCCCCGGGGGAAGGGCGCGGGCGCCCGAGTGCGGCCGTCAGCCCGCCGTCCACGGTGTCGCCGCTGCCTGTGATCCAGCCGCTAGCCGGCGCGACCGGCGCCGGCACGGCGGCCTCGGGGTCGGACGGCCGGCCCCGGCGCCCTGCAGGCGGGCGATCATCGGCGCGCCTCGGTCGCCGCAGGGCCCGCGCCGCTGTCGCGGCGATCCTCGCGCACCCGCGCCTGCGCCCGGCCCGGCATGTCGAACGACAGGATCGCGAGCGTCAGGGCCAGCCCCGGCAGGATCGCGTGGCGCCGCGCCGGGTGCAGATAGGTCTTGCCGGTGCGCCGCATCTCGCCCCGGCTTGGCGTCGGCGGCGGCACCCCGATGCCAGGGACGGCCAGCGCGCTCGCCGCGCCCCGCGGAGGTTGCGGGCGACGAACCGACAGCCCAGGCCGAGGTTGCGCGGCAGCTTCCCGAGCAGGTGGAGGATCTGCGCCTCGATCGAGATGTCGAGCGCGGCCACCGGCGCGTCCGGGATGACGAGCTTCGGCTTCACGCCCAGCGCCCGGGCGATGCCGATGCGCAGCCTACGCTCGCCCGGGAAGCTGCGCGGGTAGCGGCCGAACATCGTGGCCGACGGGCCCATCATCTCGACCAGCCGGGCGATCTCGCGCGCGGCGCCCATCGTCTGGCACAGCCCGTGGACGCGCAAGGGCTTGGCCGCGGTGTCCTCGACCGGCAGCACCGGGTTCGGCGACGGGAACGGGTCTGGGGGGACAGACCGCATGTGCCGGCGCGGCGCATGCATCCCGACGCGGCGAAGGCCCGGGATCGATCGGCCCTCGAACCGGATGTCGCCGCCGCCGGGCGCGACCAGGCCGGTGCCCGCGCGGCCCGCGGTCGTCTTGCCGCGGCCCGATTCGCCCGGCAGGCTGACGGTCTCGCCCGCCCGCACGGTCAGGCTGACCCCGTCCACCGCCCGGACATGGCCGCGCGTCAGCCGCAGCAGGCACGAGCGGACGGGAAATACGGCTTGAGGTCGCGCACCTCGGGCAGCGGCGCCTCGCCGGCCGCAGGCACGGGCATGGCCGGGCGCATCTTTCGGGGCCTTCGGTGCGGCCCTCGCCTCGGCCACGCGGCCGGCGGCGGCTGCGCCGCCCCCCGAGGGTGCGCAGCGCCGGATCCTCGAACGCGCGGCGGGCGCGCCGCGCGCCCAACCGGCAGCGCGGGGCGAACGCGCAGCCCCCGGGCAGTGCCGCCGGCACCGCCGGCTGGCCCGGAATCGGCTCGAGCCGGCCGCCCCCGTGCCGAGCCGCGGCGGGCTTTCGAGCAGGGCCGTGGTGCAGGCGTGCCGCGCGCGGGCGTACGGCGCGTCCACGGGCCGGGGTGCGACGATGCGGCCGCCAGCCATCACGGCCACGCGACGGGCGACCTCGGCCACCACGCCCAGGTCGCGGGCGACAGGCACGATGGCCGCCCCCGTCTCGGCCCGGCGGCGGCGCGGCAGGTCGAGCACCTGCGCCCGCACCGTGGCGTCCGGCGCCGTCGTCGGCACGTCCGCGATGATGCGTGTCGGCCGCCCGGCCATCGCCCCGGCGATGACGGCGCGCTGGCGCATGCCGCCCGAGACCGGGTGCGGAGACTGCCGGCCGCGCCCGGCGGGATCAGCGGGTTCGGCGGGTTCGGCGGGATCGGCGATGTCCGCCCCGGCCGGCAGCGCGGCGGCCCGCGCATCCGGCGCAGCACGTCGGGCGGCGCGTCGGTCGCCTCGGTCGCGCCCGGGCAGAGCGCGCCGCGCACCCGGGCGGTGTCGGGCGGAAGCCCGGTTGCGGCAAGCGCCGTGACGCTTTTGCCCGACCCCAATTCGCCCGCGCGGCAGAGCATCCCTCCGGGGTGAACCTTCGGGCCCACCCCGCGGACGATCGCGACCGCCCGCCCCGAGCCGGTGAAATCCACCTCCAGCCCCCTGACCGAGAGGACGGGGGGCGCACATCGGCGGGCCTCGCGGCCGCGGCGGCCGGGGGCCGGTATCAGCGCCGGCTCGGCCCGCGGGCCACGGGCAGGGCGTCGATGTCGGCGAGGAAGCCCCGGACGTTCGGCGCGGCCGCGATCAGGCCGACCTCGTGGCTGTCGGTCGGGTTGGTCGGTCGGGTTGGCAAAGGCCTCCTGGACCAGCACGCAGGTGAGCTGGTCGCAGGCCGGCTGCACCTCTCCGGCCCCGGCGACGTGGACGGCACGGTCGCAGGCGAATTCGGCGTTGAACGAGCGATCGGCCGCCAGGCCGGCCGGCACCCGGGGCAGCGCGGCGACCTCGCACGGGTTGGCGTCGGCGACGCGCCGGATGCCCTCGCGGGTCATCAGGCGGTTGAAGGCCGGGCGGAAGGTCTGGTTGGTGAGGCGCGGGCGGGTGGCGGTGATGCACAACATCTGCACAAGCTTGCCGGTCCCCGTGACAACCCGGGCGCCGGCGTTGCCCGGCCGCACGGCGGTACGCCACGGTCCCATGCAGGCCGGATCGACCGCGCTTGGCTCCAGCGCGGCCGCGGCCGAGGCGTCGCCGCCGACGATGGTGAACTCGATGGCCGCCAACTTCGGCGCGCCCCGGCGCCCGTCGTCGGGGGTGGCCTGCATCACGACGCGCGGGCCGACCGGCCGCTGCTTCAGCCGGAAGGCGCTGGTGCCGGCCGGCTGGGTCTCGACCGGGGCGATCCCGCGGCCACGATCGGGATCGAAATTTGCAGCAGATCGAGGATCTGCCGGACAAGGACTGCGGTGCCGACGGTCATGGTGATGCTGTGCGCGCCGTTCACCGTCCCGCCCTCGACGATCGCCATCGAGGGACGGACGTTCTTGCCGAGGTTCGGGTCGACGGCCCTGGCCTTGGGAACCGCCACGTCCTCGGCGGCGAAGGGGGCGTCGCCGTCGAACGTCACGCCTTCGTGCAGCGTCCGCCACCCGAGCGGTTGCCTTCGGCGATCTCCCGGGCGGTGGCGAGGCCGGCGATGGCCTCGCCCTGCCCGCTGTCCTCGATCAGGCTGTCCTGGGGGGTCTTGATGAGGGCGATTGACCGTCGAGAACTGCATCGGGCCGAAGTTGGTCATCGCGCGAAGGATGGCCACGCGCAGCGGGCCCGACTGCGCCCGGGCCTCGCGAGGGGGCCCCGCGACGACCGGCGCCGCCGCCCCGGCCCCGGGCGCGATCGGCCGCATCCGTCCGGGTGGCCGCGGTCGCATCGCGTCACCTCCGGTCGCCGGAACTGTGTCCGTGCGGTCAAGCCCCCGGCGGCTGCGGCTGCGGGGCGGTCCGTCACGCCGTCGAGCGAATGGACCGGGCGCGGCTGGCGGCGCCAGGGCAGCGCGCGCAGGTCCGACCGGCCGGGGCCGGGGCTGTCCGCCCGGATCACCTCGGCGGTAAGCGGCGCGAACTTCTGCCAGTTCGAGGCGGTCTTGAGCACCGCGATCCCGAAGTCCGACCGATCGACCTTGCAGGCCGCCGAGGCCGAGGGCAGGTTTCCCGCGACTCCGCGCCGCTCGGTCACCCGAAGCGTCGCAGACCCGAACTCGAACACCGCGACCTGCCCCATGTCCTCCCGCCCGCGGTCGTCGAGTGCGGCCGTCAGGCCACCGGGAAAGCAGCGCAGCACCCGGCCCCTGACCGCGAGCGGGCGGAAGAACGGCGTCCGGTCGCCGCCCACCGGCCGCGTGAACTCGGCCGCCGTTCCCGCCGCACACAGCCGCGCCGCCAGCCCCGGCGAGATCAGCGGGATCGCGGTGCGTGACCGGATGCCGGGGCGCAGCAGCGCCTCGAGGATGGGGTTGCTGTCGCCGGCTGCACCGCCGAACACCGTGTCGCCGGTCTCTGACGGCACGATCATGCCCTTCGGCGCCGCCTCGGCGCGGCACAGCGCCGCGTCCACCGGCACCGCCGTCGGCAGCTGGAACGCCTCCCGCAGCGACCAAGCGAGATCGGCCATCGCATCGGCCAGCCCCTCGGCGTCCAGCGCCCGGGCCACGGCCGCGACCTCGTCCGCCAGCCGCCCTGCCGCCGCGGCGTCGGGCAGGACGCCCTCGAAGCACTCCACCCCCGCCGGCGACAGGCCGGAGGCCGCCGCCGCGGCGCGGGCGACGGCCAGCGCGGCTACGCCCGGAAGGCCGTCGGCCAGGACGTAACGCTCGCTCGCCCCCGGACCCGCGAAGCAGGACGGCAGAAAGTCGATGCCGGCCCGACCCGCCGGCTGATTGGCCAGGATCACCCGCGCCGAAGCGGCGACGGACGGCCACCTGCGGCGCCGTAACCTCGGTGAAGGCCCAGGCACCATCGCCGGCCTCGAGGTCGAAGAGCCCGGGCGCCATCGTCGTATTGCCGTGCGGCAGCGTCGCCCGGATGCACAGCCTCCGGCCCGGACGCGCGGCGGCCGACATCCGCCGCCCGGTCCGGCCCGGCACCCCAGGCTTCGCGCCCGACCGGGCCGCGGCGTGATCCAGAGGTGCCGACCCCGATCCGAAGCCGCCAACGCCCCCCTGTCCCGGCACCCTGCACATGCCCCTCGGCCCGGCGGTGCGCGTGGGTTGTCTCGTCCTCGGGTCGGGCCAGGCCTCGGGCGAGGCGACCGGCAGGATCGTGGCCAAGACGTCCTAGGGCGCGCAGCGGCGGTCCGGCGGGAACCTGCGCAGAACCGGGACGCCGGGCGGCGCCCTTGGGCGTCTCGGGCAGGCGCCACGACAGGTGCGATGCCGAGCGGAAAGCCGAGGCGCAGGCCCGCGACGCCGACGATGTCGCAGCCACCACCCCGCGCACAGGCGGGTCACCACCCATCTGTGGCCGCGGCGCAGCCGTTCGGGTGCCGCGGCGCAGCCGTTCGGGCTCCCAGCCATCGCGCTTCCGCGCAGGGCCGGCCTTGGCGGCCGCCAAGACCCTTTCGAAGGGTCTTGGCAAGGGTCTTTGCAAGACCCTTGCGGGCGGGCGGCCGCCCTTATTCCGCCGCCCTGGCTCGGGCCTCGGCCGCGGCGATCTCGGCCGCACGCTTCTCGACCAGATCGACGATGTGATCGATCATGCGGTCGTTGCCCATGGTGTGGCTCTGGCGCCCCGCAACATAGACCATGCCCTTGCCCGCGCCGCCGCCGGTGAAGCCGAGGTCCGTCATCAGCGCCTCGCCCGGGCCGTTGACGACGCAGCCGATGATCGACAGGCTCATCGGAACCGTCACATGGGCCAGCCGCTCCTCCAGGATCGCCACGGTCCGGATCACGTCGAAGCCTTGCCGCGCGCAGGACGGGCAGGAGATGATCGTGACGCCACGGTGGCGCAGGCCGAGCGCCTTGAGGATCTCGAAGCCGACCTTCACCTCCTCGACCGGATCGGCCGAGAGCGACACGCGGAGCGTGTCGCCGATGCCCATCCACAGAAGGTTGCCCAGCCCGATGGCGCTTTTGACCGTGCCCGAGACGAGCCCCCCCGCCTCGGTGATCCCGAGGTGGAGCGGCGCGTCGGTCGCCTCGGCGAGCTGCTGGTAGGCGGCGGCGGCCAGGAAGACGTCGGAGGCCTTCACGCTGATCTTGAACTCGTGGAAGTCGTTGTCCTGCAGCAGCCGGGTGTGGTCGAGGGCGCTTTCGACCATGGCCTCGGGGCAGGGCTCGCCGTATTTCTCCAGCAGATGCCGCTCGAGGCTGCCGGCGTTGACCCCGATGCGGATCGAGCAGCCATGGTCCCGCGCCGCGCGCACCACCTCGCGCACCCGGTCGGCCGAGCCGATGTTGCCGGGGTTGATGCGCAGGCAGGCCGCGCCCGCCTCGGCCGCCTCGATGGCGCGGCGATAGTGGAAATGGATGTCGGCCACGATCGGCACCGGGCTTTCCGCGACGATCTCGCGCAGCGCGCGCGTGCTGGCCTCGTCGGGGGTCGAGACGCGCACGATGTCGGCCCCGGCCGCCGCGCAGCGCTGGACCTGCTCGATGGTGGCCTTCACGTCCGTCGTCGGCGTGTTGGTCATGGTCTGCACCGAGATCGGCGCGTCCCCGCCCACCGCCACGCGGCCGACCTGGATGCGGCGGGACTTGCGGCGTTCGATGCTGCGCCAGGGGCGCACGGCGTTGAGCGACATCGGGGGCGACTCCGCGGCGGTCGGGAAGAACATCCTTGGTGAAAGATAGAGCGCCGCGGCGGGCCGGGCAACCGCCCGTCCGACGCCGGCCCCGGGGACAGCACGCGGGGCGCCCGCCCGGCCGGGGCCGTCCGGGCATGGGCTTGCGGGGCGGCGGCAAAGGCGCAATCCTGCGCCCATGCAGGCCGATCGCACCGAGCCCAGGCTCCGCATCCGCATCGTGTTCGGCGCGGCCGGAATGCTGGGCCCGGGCAAGGCCGAACTGCTGGCGCGGATTGGCGAGACCGGCTCGATCGCCGCGGCGGGGCGGCAGATGGGGATGAGTTACAAGCGCGCCTGGATGCTGATCGAGACGCTGAACGCCATGTTCCGCGCGCCGCTGGTGGAACGCACCCGCGGCGGCCCGGGCGGCGGCGGGGCGGTCCTGACCGCCACCGGACGGCAGGTGCTCGACCTCTACCGCGCCTTCGAGGCCGAGGCCGCGGCCGCCGGGACGGCCCCCCTGGCGGCGCTGGCGGCCTTGCTGCGCGACGACCCCGGGCCCTAGCGTCCGGCCCGCACCGGTCGCTCAGGGCCCCGCGCGGCGGAACACCGCCATCTGCGAGGCGCCGCCCAGGTCGGGGTGCCGCCCGCCGATGTCGCGGCAGGCCACGGCGTAGCCGTGCCGCTCCGCAACCCCCTCGGCCCAGCGGCGGAACCGCGCCCGCGGCCATTCGAAGCGGTGGCCGGGGTGGCGGAGGCGGTGGGCGGGCACGCCGAGCAGCGGGTTGAACTCGGCGTTGGGCGTCGTCAGCACCACCCGCCCCGGCCGCAGCCGCGCGAACAGCGCGCGCTCCAGGGCCGACAACCCGGCGGGGTCGAGATGCTCGATCGTCTCGACCAGCGCCGCCGCGTCGAAGCCCGCATGCGCCGGGTCGGCATCGGTCAGCGAGCCCTGCACCAGGGTCACCTCGGCCGAGGGGGACAATGCGGCCAGCCGCCCGCGCAGCCGCGCCAGCGCCGCGGCCGACAGATCGATGCCGACGATCCGGCGGACCTGGGGCGCGCAGGCCAGCCGCAGCAGCAGCGCGCCGTCGCCGCAGCCGAGATCGAGGATGCGCGCGGCGCCCCCCGCCAAAAGCTCGGCCTCGACCGCGGCCAGCCGTTCCTCGTGCAGCCAGGTGGTCATGCCGTGCTCCGCCGCGGTCCGCCGGCCGCGCGCCCCGGCCGCCGCCGCCTCAGAGAAACCCGCGCCAGGTCAGCACCGCCAGTACCACGCCCGCCACGATCAGAAGGCTCAGCAGGATGCTGCGGGCCACCCCCTGCAACGGCGAGCGGCGGCGGGTGGCCGCAAGGTGGCGCACCAGGCGGTCGTAGGCGGCCGCGACGCGCTCGACATCCAGCGCGGCCAGGAGGCGGGGATCGCGGGCGTGGCGCGCGGCCTCGGCCAGCACCGCGGCGTCGGCCCGCAGCCGGCGCGGCAGCCGCCGCCCGCCGCGCTCCAGCCGGTCGGCCGCCGTGGCCCCGTCGGCCCCGAGCCGCTCGGCCATCAGCGCGGCCACCCGCTCGGCCATCTGCTGCACCGTCGCCCCCGACATGCCTTCGCCTTCGCCTCCGCCTCCGCCCGCGTCGCCGGGCAGGATGCCCCCGCCTAGACCGGCTTGGCAAGCCCGGGCGCCTTTCCGCGGGCGGCGAAATCGTCTAGGCCGTCGGGCGATGCTGCATGTCCTCGAAACCGGCGCGGCCGGCCCCGCCCCGACACTTCTGATCGCGCATGGGCTGTTCGGCTCGGCGCGCAACTGGGGCGGCATCGCGCGCACGCTCGCCGACCGCGGGCGCGTCGTCTCGGCCGACCTGCGCAACCACGGCGATAGCCCCTGGGCCGAGGACCACAGCTATCCCGCCCTCGCCGCCGACCTCGCCGAACTGAGCGAAGCGCTCGGCCCGCCGCTGGACGTGCTCGGCCATTCCATGGGCGGCAAGGCCGCGATGGCGCTGGCGCTGACCCGCCCCGACCTCGTCCGCCGGCTGGTGGTGGCCGACATCGCCCCGGTCGCCTACAGCCACAGCCAGGCCCATCTCGTCGCGGCGATGCGCGCGCTCGACCTCGCGGGCCGCCCGACCCGGGCCGAGGCCGACCGCCGGCTGGCCGCCGCGGTGCCCGACGCCGGGCTGCGGGCCTTCCTGCTGCAGTCGCTCGACCTGCGCGCCGACCCGCCGCGCTGGCGGCTGAACCTTTCGGCGCTCGGGGCCAACATGGCGGCGATCACCGGCTGGCCCGACCTGCCGGGGCGGTTCGAGGGGCCGGCGCTGTTTCTCGCCGGTGCGGCTTCGGACTATGTCCGCCCCGAGCATCGCGCGGCGATCCGCCGGGCCTTTCCCGCCGCGCGGCTGGCGCGCATCCCCGGCGCGGGCCACTGGCTGCACGCCGACCGCCCGGCCGAGGTCGCCGCCGCGGTGCGCGCCTTCCTCGACGCGCCCTGAGGCGGGGCCGCCCGCCGGTCGGGCCGCGGCGGGCGCCCGCGCCGTGCTACCGCCCCCGCGGGGCGACGGGCGGGCTGGCCAGCACCTCGGCCACGATTCGCCGGATGGCGGCGCGCCAAGGGCCCTGGCCGAAGGCCGCGGCGAAGGCCGCGGCGATCCGCCGGGACTGCCCGGCGCGGTCGGCGCGGAAGGCGGCGGCAAGCCCCGCCAGGGCGCGGGCGGCGGCGGCGCGCTCGGCGGGCGTGGCCACGGCGATGCGGCAGAACAGCGGATGGACGGCGGCGATCTCGTCGGCGCCGCCGACATCGGTCATGGCGATGGGCAGGCCGGCCTCGAACGCCTCGAGCGCGCCGATCGGCATCCCCTCGTAGCGCGAGGTCATCAGGTAGACGTCGGCCGCGGCCAGCGCCGCGCGCACCCCCGCCTCGTCCTGCGGGCCGAGGCAGCGGATGCGGGCCGGCGCCCCGGCCGGCAGCGCCGCCGCCAGGCGCGCGCGCAGCGCGGGGGCATCGGTGCCCTGCCCCATCAGCACAAGCTCGGCCGGCGCGGGCAGCCGCGCGACGATGTCCGCCGCGGCATCGAGGTTCTTCTGCGGCGCATCGCGGGTCGTCATCACCACCCGCAGCGGCGCGTCGGCAGGCCGGTCGGGGGCGGCGCGGGCGCCGAGGTCGGACGAATTGGCCAGCACCTCGACATCGTGGCGCGCCAGCAGCCGGGCCGGATGGGCAGCGCGGTCGCGGGCCGAGACGAAGAGGATGCGGTGCCGCGGGGCCAGGCGCAGCAGCGCGGCCTCGACCAGGCGCATCGGGGCCGAGACATGCGGCCGCCGGCCCGGCCCGAAGGGCGCCCCGTGGCAGGTGACGATCAGCCGCGCCGGCCCGCCCCGGCCGCGCAGCCGCGCCTCGATCAGCGCCAGCCGAGCCAGCGTCGCGGGAAAGGTCGAGTTCGCCCAGACCAGATCGGCCGGGGCGGCGCGCAGCGCGCGGCGCAGCGCCAGCGCCGCGGCCAGCATGCGCAGCGGGTTGCGCGAGCGGCCGAGGCCCGCAATCCGGGCGTGGGCAAGGCCCATGGCCTCGGCAAAGGCATAGCCCGTGCCCGCGCCCGCGTCGGTCAGCAGCAAAAGCTCCTCGGGGCGGAACGCCCCCCCGGGCCCCGCCAGCGCGGCGGCGACCTGGCGCAGGTAGCTCGGCACGCCCGACCGGCCGCTGTGCCCGCCGATCAGCACGATGCGGGGGCGCCCCGGGGCGCTGTCGGCCCGCACCTCGGGGCCGCCGCCCGCCGGCGTCAGAGCCGCCCGAAGGCGGCACAGGCGAACAGGATCGCCGTGCCGACCGGGCTTTGGTGGTGCAGGCCGGCCGCGCGCAGCGCCCCGATGCGGCGCAGCGGCGCGGCCTTGCGGCGGGCGGCGACGAAGGCCATCAGCCGCCGGCGGTTCTCGGGCGTCAGCCGGTGGGCCGAGGCGCGCAGCGCCGCGATGGTGGCCGCGCTGCGCTGGGCCAGCCCGCCGCGGGCCAGAAGGTGCAGCAGGCGCCGCCACCGCCCTGCCGGGCCGTCGTTGGCGCCAAGGTGGTTGCCCGGGTGCTGGCGATAGAGGACCTGCGGCTCGGGGTCCCACACCACGCGCCCGCCGACGCCGGTGACGAGCTGGTAGATCCACCAGTCGTGCGCCTCGATCCGGCCGCGCACCCCGTCGGCGATGGCCGCCTGCACCAGGTCGATCGCGGCGCGGTTCAGCAGGATCGTGTTGCCCCAGGCGATGTTCTGCACCAGCGCATTGGCAAAGCTCGGGCCGCGCGCGCAGGCCGGAGAGAGCCGCCGCGGCCGCAGCGCCGCGTCGCAGATCACGGTGCGGCAGGTCCAGATCGCGGGCCGAGCCGCATCGCCCTGCGCCAGCGCCGCCACCCCGCGCGCCAGCCGGTCGGGCAGCCAGACGTCGTCCTGGTCCGACAGCGCGGCATAGGGGGTTTCGGGGCCGACCAGCCCGATCAGCCGCAGGAAGTTCGCCACGAAGCCCATCCGCGGCCCGGCGACCAGCCGCACGTCGCGCCCGGGCTGCCGCGCGGCCCAGCCGCGCAGCCGCGCGGGTCCGTCGTCGGTCGAGCCGTCGTCGCTGACCACAAGGCGCCAGTTCCGGTGGGTCTGCGCGGCGAAGCTGTCGAGCTGCGCCTCGAGCGTGGCCGCGCCGTTGAGAAGGGCAAGCAGGATCGCCACCTCATCGGCAGCGCAAGGCGCGGATGCCTTCGACTGGCGGATGGTCGGAGAACGGTGCACGCTGTTCCGGCGCCTGACGCGGGATGCCCCCGCTATGCCGCGTCGCGCGGCATCTGTCCACCGTCGCGGCGGGCCGTTCCCGCGCCCGGCCCCGCCCGCGGGGCGATCGGCCGGTTTCCGCCGACGCCCGCCTAGCGCCGCCAGGGCAGCACGCGGCCGGCGGTGCGCAGGATCAGCCAGATGTCAAGGCACAGCCCCCACGGCCCGGCGCGGCGGCGCTGGTAGAGCAGGTCGAGCCGCGCCTTGCGCGGCACGCAGCGGCGGGCATAGACGGCGTCGGTCTCTGCCGCGGTGCGGCAGGCGGCCAGCAGCCGCTCTTCGGTGCGATGGTAGACGATCGAGGCAAGGCCCGTGACCCCGGGGCGGCTTTGCAGGACGCGGGCGTAGAGGTCGGGGAAGCGCTCGACATAGGCGCGCAGCGGCGGACGCGGGCCGACAAAGCTCATGTCGCCCTTCAGGATGTTCCACAGCTGCGGGATCTCGTCCACCCGGGTGCGGCGCAGCAGGCGGCCGACCCGCGTGACGCGCGCCGCCTTGTCGCCGCCCGAGACCCCGGCCTCGTCGGGGCCTGCGACGGTCATCGTGCGCAGCTTCCACAGCCGGAAGGGCTGGCCGGGGGCCCGCATCCGTTCGGAGACGTAGAACAGCGGCCGGCCGTGGAGCGCAAGCAGCAGCAGCAGCAGCACCGCGAAGGGCACCGCCAGCACCGCCGCGAAGGCCAGCGCAAGGAAGATGTCGAAGGCGCGCTTGGCGGGGGTCACGGACGCCCCCGCGCGCCGGCAAGGGCCGCGACCTCGGCCATCATCGCCGCTGCCGTTCCCTCCTGCGGCAGGACCGGGGCCAGCGCCTGCAGCCGCGCGGTGTCCAGCACCACGCGGGCCACCGCCCCCGGCGGCGCGGGCACGAAGCGCCAGGGCGCCCCGGCGGCGGCCAGCAGCGCCTCCATCGCGACCGGCGCGGGCGCGGCAAGGTTCAACAGCTGCGGCAGCGCCCGGCCCTGCACCGCCAGCGCGGCAAGGGCGGCCAGCACCCGCGCCAGCGTCGCCGGCCCGATGTAGCTGCGCACCGGGCCCCGCGGCGCACCGGGCGGGCCGACATCGTCCAGCGCCACCGGCCCGCCCCGGGCGAGGCCGGCCGCCAGAGCGTCGGCGCCGGCGACGTTGCCCAGCCGCAGCAGGGTCACGCCGGGCGCCCCCGGCCCGGCGGCCCGGCGCCAGTCAAGCGCGGCCGCCTCCATCGCCAGCTTGTCCGCGCCATAGGCCGAGCCCGGCGCGGGCGGGGCATCCTCGGCCGCTGCGCCCGCGGGGACGGGCCCGTAGACCGCGGCCGAGGAGAACAGAAAGACATGCCCCACCCCCGCGGCCGCCGCGGCATCGAGCGCGGCGCAGGCAAGGGCGGCGTTCGCCCCCGCCCGGGGCGCCGCCGTCACCCCGGCAAGGTTGACAAGCACGCCCGCCCCGGCCAGCGCCGCGGGCGCAGGGCCTGCCAGCAGGTCCCAGCCCAGCACGCCCTCGCGCCCCGGCCGGCGGGCGGACCACACCGGTGCCGGCCCGGCCGGCGGCCGGGCCGCCCAGGCAGCGGCAAGAAGCCGCCCAAGCCGCCCCTCCGCCCCGGTAAGGAAGAGCGCGAGCCGCCGCTCCGGCGCCAGCATCCGCATGTCCGAGTTGACCTTGACCTGCGGCCGAGTATGGTGACCGCGGCGGTGGCTTGTCCACCTTATAGCGTTCGCCGGGGGATGGAAAACGAAATGTCGTCGATCCGGTCGATGATCCGGCGCACGCCCGCGCGTGCGGTCCTGCTGTGTGCGGCCGCCGGGCTGGTCGCCGCCTGCGACCTGCCGCGCGGGGCGCCGATCCAGGGCGAGGTGCTGGCCAACGCCGATGCGCCGGATGCGGCCTTTTCGGTTCAGCCCGTCTCGGGTGCCACGCTGGCGCAGCTGTCGGCCTGGCCCGCGACCGGCGGGCGCGGCCCCGACCGCTGGGTGCCGCGCAGCCGCGGGCCGATCTCGCCGGTGATCGCCGCCGGCGACCGGATCGACCTGACGATCTGGGACAACGAGGAGAACTCGCTCCTGTCGTCGAACACGCAGAAGCAGGTGGCCATGGGCGAGCTCGTGGTGTCGGCCGCGGGCACCGTGTTCGTCCCCTATGTCGAGGAGGTGCGCGTCGCGGGCATGACGCCCGATGCGGCGCGCCGGGCGATCCAGTCGGAACTGCGGGCCATCGTGCCCTCGGGCCAGGTGCAGCTCCGGCTCGTCTCCGGCCGGCACAACTCGGTCGATGTCGTGGGCGGCGTCGGCAAACCCGGCCAATATCCGCTGGCCGACCGCAACACCACGGTCCTGTCGGTGCTCTCGGCCGCCGGCGGGGTGCCACCCGACATGCGCAATCCGCAGCTGCGGCTGATCCGCGACGCCGAGACTTACGGCATCGCCCTGTCGCGGCTCTACGAGGACCCGCGCCTCGACACCACGCTGCGCGGCGGCGACAAGCTGATCGTCGAGCCCGACGACCGCTATTTCCTTGCCCTCGGCGCGGCGGGGCGCGAACAGGCCGTCTATTTCACCAAGGATCACATCAGCGCGCTCGATGCCGTGACGATGATGGGCGGGTTGAACGACACCCGCGGCAATCCCCGCGGCATTCTGATCCTGCGCCGCTACCCCGCCTCGGCCCTGCGCGGCGACGGCACCGGCCCCGACAAGCCGCGCGTGGTGTTCACGATCGACCTGACGTCGGCCGACGGGCTGTTCAGCGCGGGCGAGTTCCGCGTCAACCCCGGCGATCTGGTGCTGGCGACCGAAAGCCCCGTGACGGCAGCGCAGACGATCCTGGGCCTGATCGGGTCGGCGATGCGGGTGGGCCAGCAACTGCAATAGCCCCCGGCGGCCGATCACGCCGACTTGCGCAGGTTCCAGTTGTGGTGCCGGATCGCCTGGTTGACGTCGTCGTAGTAGACGCCCTTGCCGTTCTCCAGCACCACGGCGGCGGTGCACAGGCGCCGGACCATCTCCATCGAGTGCGACACGAAGATGGCGCCGCTGCGGTTCAGCCGGTCGAGGAACACCCTCTCGGCCTTGGCGCGGAAACTGGCGTCGCCGACGCTCGTCACCTCGTCCACCAGATAGGTGTCGAAGGCGATGCCCATCGAGGCCCCGAAGGCCAGGCGCGACCGCATGCCCGAGGAATAGGTGCGCAGCGGCAGGTGATAGTGCTCGCCCAGCCCGGCGAACCCCTCGACGAACTCCGACAGCTCGTCGGCCTCGACCCCGTAGATGCGGGCGATGAAGCGGACGTTCTGTGCCCCCGACAGCTCGGGGTGGAAGCTGCCGGCGAAGCCCACGGGCCATGAAATCGTGCCCGTGCTCCAGATCCGCCCCGAGGTCGGATCCTGCGTGCCGGCGATCATCTGAAGCAGCGTCGACTTGCCCGCGCCGTTGCGCCCCAGCAGCGCGACCGAGACGCCGGTGGGAAAGACCATGTTGAAGTTGTCGGCCACCACCTTGAGCTGACCGTGGACGCGGAAGATCTTGGTCAGGTTTTCGAGCACGATCATGGCCGAACCCCGGGGCTCAGCGGCGGTCGCGGATGCTGTAGTAGATGAGCACGGCGATCGACCACGCCAGAAGCAGAAAGAGCGCGGTCAGGCCGAGGACGATGGCGCGTTCGGGATAGGCCGAGCGTTCGGCCAGCGTCGGGCGGATGTAGGCGGCCAGATAGCGCGACTGGCGCTGCGCCTCGGACAACGAGGCATCATAGGCCGTCAGGGCCGCGGTATAGGCCTGTTCGGCGAACTGGCGATCGACGCTGAGCCGCTCGAACTCGGCCACCAGCGTGGCAAAGTCCTCGCCCCCCGGCCCCTGCCCGCCGACCCCGAACTTGCGCCGCTCCTCGACGATCCGCCGCTCGATCACCTCGATCCGCCGTTCCGCCTGGGCGATGCGCGGGTCGCCCCCGCGCACCGTCTCGCGCAACAGGTCCAGCTCGATCAGCGCCGCGGCAAGCTGCGCCTGAAGGGTGTTCAGGAGGCCCATCTGCCCCTGGATGTCGGCCGAGGGGTCGACGATCTGGGTGCGCATGCGGAACTCGGTCATCGCCTGCCGGGCTTCCTTCAGCCGCTCGATCGCGCGGTCGAGCTCGGCCCTGGCGTAGCGCGTGGCATCGGCCCGGGCGATGTCGGACAGCTCGTTGATCATCCGGCTGCTCTGCACGAAGATCTTCTCGGCGAGATCGCGGGCATAGACCGGGTCGAAGGCGTGGACGCGCAGCTCGATCAGGCCGGTTCCGGGGTCGTAGTAGGTTTTCACCATCTGCCGCCAGTAGGCCATCAGATCCTCGATGGTGCCTTCGGGGTCGAAGGCAAAGACCGGGTCGCGGCCGTAGGGCGCCGAGTAGTGCGCCCGCAGGTTCATCTCGGCGTCGATCAGCCGCACGAGTTCCTGGCTGCGGATGAAGTGGTAGAGGATGTCGGTGTCGGACGAGCTGCTGCCCGACATCTTGCTGAGCCCGCCGAGCAGCTCGACGGCCGACTGCGCCTCTTCGCGCCGGACCGAGAAGCCGACCGAAGAGGTATACTGATCGGCCGCCCGGACCCACAGATACCAGCCGGTTGCCGCCGACGGCAGAAGCACCACCAGCAGGAACGACAGCAGCAGGCCGTAGTGGCGTGTCCGCACGCGCGCCACGCCCGCGGCCGGTGCAATCGCCTCGTCCTCGGCCGCGGCAGCGGGCGCGGGGGGCTGGGGCCGGTGCGGGCCAATCGCGGCGGGTTTCTGCGCGCGCCGCACCTGGGCGGCCTCGGCCGCCTCGGGGTCGGGGTCGCTGACGTCGGCCCCCTCGGGGACGGGCGCGCGCGCCCCGGCCGCCGGCCGCGGCATCAGCGGCCCGGGCGCCAGCGCCGCCAGCGCCAGCGGCCCCGCGCCGCGCGCGCCCGGCTGGGCCCCCGCCCCGAGAAAGCGCGGCACGGCCAGCGGACGGCCGCCGTCGCGCCCGGCGTTCGCACCTAAGGCTTCGCCCGCCTCCGGCGGCGGTGTCCGCCCGGCGCCCATCACGTCAGCCGACTTGAGCGGAGCGTCCGTCACGCGCGCGTTCCCGTTGCCCGGTGCGATTGCACTGCCTGCCGTCTACATACATAAGGGTTGGCGAAACTTCCAGTGACCCGACGGAAAATCAGGATGGAGCAGGGACAGCCCGCAGCGATCGGTCGGCGGATGCGCCATACGCGGCGCCTGGCGATGCCGCGCACCATCCTCGCCCTGATCCTGCGCGAGATGGCGACCGCCTATGGCCGCTCGCCGGGCGGCTATCTGTGGGCCGTGCTCGAGCCCGTCGCCGCCCTGATGGTGATGACGGTGTTCTTCCGTCTGTTCATGCGCAACCCGTCGCTCGGCATCAGCTTTCCGCTGTTCTTCGCCACCGGCTATTTCGCGCTGAACATGTTCACCACCCTGAGCGGCAAGATGGGCTCGTCGATCCGGTTCTCGCGGCCGCTGCTCGCCTACCCCGCGGTGACCTTCGTGGACGCGCTGATCGCGCGCTTCCTGCTTGCCTTCCTCACCGAGGTGCTGGTGATGTATCTGGTGTTCATCGGCATCATGACCCTGTGGGACACGCGCGCCTTCCTGAACCTGACCTGGATCATCGAGGGGACGCTGCTGATGGGCGCGCTGGGGTTCGGAGTGGGGGTGCTCAACTGCTATCTGATCTCGGCCTTCCCGCTGTGGGAGCAGGCCTGGGCCATCCTCACCCGCCCCCTGTTCATCGTCTCGTCGATCTTCTACACGCTCGAGGACATGCCCGAGCAACTGCGCGACCTGCTTTGGTACAATCCCATCGTCCACGGCGTCGGCCTGCTGCGCAAGGGCTTCTATCCGACCTACGAGGCCGCCTGGATCTCGGTCACCTATGTCCTGTCGATCGCGATGGTGTGTGCCGTGCTGGGGCTTCTGCTGCTGCGCCGCTACCACCGCGACCTCATCAACAACTGACGCCGCGGCGCCGGTTTGCGCCTGACCGCCGCGGCTGCTAGAGGCGGGTCCGCCGCCGGGCGGCGCAGCGGACGGTGTGGGCGAGAGGCAAGACCTTGGAACGGCTTCTGCGGCGGCTCGGCTATCTTCTGCGGTTCCTGCTGATCAGCCCGGCCGAACGGCGCTATGTCCGCCTGTTGCGCCAGAGCGGCCTGTTCGACCGCGCCTTCTACCTCGGCGTCAACCCCGCGCTGCATCCGCTCTTCCGCCGCTGGCCCGAACGCCACTACGTCGTCTTCGGCGAGCCGGCGGGGTTGCAGCCGAACCCCGAGTTCTCGCCGCGGGCCTATGTCGCGCTCAACCCCGACCTGATGGGCGATGCCGCGCGCCGGCCGATGCTGCACTTCATCGAGGCCGGGCGCCACGAGGCGCGCATCACGCGCGAGCTGCCGGCCGCCGAGCTTGGCCGCGCCGTCGCCGCGCCCGTGGTCCGCCGCCGCGGCCCGCCCGCGGCCGAGGTGGCGGTCGTCGTGCATGTCTACTATCACGACCTCTGGGACGAGATCGCGGCGCGCCTGGCGTCCGTGCCCCTCCCGTTCGACCTCGTGGTGACGCTGACCGACCTCGGCGCGGCGACCGACAGGCTGGCCGCGCGGCTGGCGGCCGAATGGCCGGCGGCGCTGGTGGTGCGGATGCCCAACCACGGGCGCGACATCTTCCCCTTCGTGCATCTGGTCAATGCGGGCGTGCTGGAGGGCTACCGCGCGGTCTGCAAGCTGCACACCAAGCGCTCGCCCCACCGCGCCGACGGCGACCACTGGCGGCGCCACCTGATGGCGGGCCTGCTGCCGGGCGCGCCCACGGCCGACCTGCTCGCGGCCTTCCTCGCCGACCGCGATGCGGCCTTCTGGGTCGCGGACGGGCAGCGCTATGATGCGCCCAGCTGGTGGGGCTCGAACCGCGAGGGGGTGGCCGCGCTCCTCGCGCGCGTCGAGATCGACCCCGAGCCCTTTCCGCTGATCTTCCCGGCGGGATCGATGTATTGGGTCAAGCCGCTGATGCTCGACATGATCCGCGGCATGCGCCTGACCCAGGGCGACTTCGCGCCCGAGCACGGGCAGGTGGACGGCACCCCCGCCCATGCGTTCGAGCGCGCGCTGGGCTTCCTTGCCCAGGCCGCCGGCATGGCGATCCGCCAGACCTCGGAGCTTGCGGCGCCGCGCCCCGCCCCGGCCCGCCCGGCCCGGCCGTCGCTGGTCAGCGCCTTCTACCTGCCGCAGTTCCACCCGATCCCGGAAAACGATGCCTGGTGGGGCAAGGGCTTTACCGAGTGGACGGCCGTCGCCCGTGCCCGGCCCGCCTTTCCGGGCCATGCGCAACCCGTCCTGCCCGCCGACCTCGGCTTCTACGACCTGCGCCTGCCCGAGGCGATGGCGGCGCAGGCGGCGCTGGCGGCCGCGGCGGGGGTGGGGGCGTTCTGCGTCTATCACTACTGGTTCGACGGCCGGCGGCTGTTGCAGGCCCCGCTCGACGGGCTGCTGGCGCGGCCCGACATCGCCTTTCCCTTCTGCCTCTGCTGGGCCAACGAAAGCTGGCGGCGCAGCTGGGACGGACTGTCGGGCGAGGTGCTGATGGCACAGTCCTACGCCGCGGGGTTCGAGGCCGCCTTCGCCCGCGACGCCATGCCCTACCTCGCCGACCCGCGCTATCTGCGCCCCGACGGCCGCCGCCCGCGGCTCTTGATCTACCGCCCCGAGGACATGCCCGATCCGCCCGCCAACCTCGCCCGCCTGCGTGCGGCCTTCCGCGACCTGGGCGCGGGCGAGGTGGAGCTCGGGGGGGTGCGCTTCCACCTTCCCGGCGCGCATCCCCTGGCCCCGGAGGCGCTGGATTTCTGGGTCGAGATGCCGCCCCACGGGCTGGTGGGCGATGACGACTACCTCTACGGCGGCCCGCAGGGCAACCGGCTGGGGTTCCGGGTGGATCCGCTCTTCCGCGGGCTGATCTACGGCTACGAGGCGGTGATCCGGCGCAGCCTGGCCCCCGACCCGCAGCGCCCGGCGAACCTGATCGCCGGGGTCATGCCGTCCTGGGACAACAGCGCGCGGCGCGGGATGGCGGCGCATCTGGCCTGGGGCGCCAACCCTGCCGCCTTCCGCCGCTGGCTCGACGGCATCGCCCGCCACCGCCTGCCCGGCAGCTACCGCGGCGAGCTGTTCGTGAACGCCTGGAACGAATGGGCCGAGAAGGCGATGCTCGAGCCCTCGGACCAGTACGGCCGCGCCTGGCTCGACGTGCTGGCCGAGGCGGTGCGCTAGGCCCGCGGGGGCCGCCCGCCGGCCGGCCCCGGGGCTGCCGCCCGGGGCGCCATCCGCCGGCCCCGGTTGCGTTTCGGGCCCGAGTTGCGTTTCGGCGGAGCATCGGCTAGCACCGCGCGAGGGTTGCCCCGCCAGGCCCGGACGCCGGGCCACGGGGACGCGGTGAAGGCGGGAACATGTCACTGGGCGACGCCCTCCGGGATCGGCTTCTGCCCCGGCGCTGGCCGCCGCCCTGGATCGGGCCGCGGCGCGGGCGCACCCGGCTGGTGCTGCACATCGGCCTGCACAAGACGGCGACCTCGACGATCCAGCTTGCCCTGCGCACCCACATGCTGAAGCTCGCGCGGCTGGGCATCGTCTATCCGCGCATCTGCCCCAGCGGCACGCATCACGGGCTGGTCAAGGCCTGGGTGCCGCAGCTCGGGCCGGAATACGACCTGCCCGGCGGACCGGCCGCCGGCTGGGCGCGGATCGTGCGCGAATTCGCGGGCTGCGGCCGCACCGTGGTGCTGTCAAGCGAGGAGTTCTCGCGCGTCGCCGCCGGGCCGGCGGCGCATCTGGCCGAGCTTCGCGGCTATCTCGACGCCTTCGACGAGGTCGAGGTGCTCTGCGTCCTGCGCGGGCAGATCGGCTTCGCCCAGTCGGTCTATCTCCAGATCTCCCGCCACAGCCCGCCGCCGGCCCCCGGCTTTCTGGCCGGAACGGCCATCCGCAAGGGCATCGCGGGGGGGCTGGTCGCCGACTTCGCCCTGCTGCACGCGCGTCTGGCCCGGGCCTTCGACCCCGCCCGCATCCGCTACCTGTGCTACGACACTGCCGCCCGCGAACCCGGGTCGGTGCCCGGCGCCTTCTTCCGCGCCCTGGGCGTGCCGGCGGCCGAGGTGCCGGGGCTTGCGGTGCCGGCGGTGAACATCTCGAAACCCGCGCTGGCGGTCTGGGCGGCGAACACGCTGACCAGGGACGGGCCGGGCCCGCAGGCGCTGGTCAGGCTGGCCGCGCAGGCGCTGGACGAGATTTACGGGCCGGGCCGACGCAGCTGCCTCTTCTCGCGCGACGAGGCGGCGCGGCTGGCCGAGCATTTCAACGCCCGCAACGCGGCCTTCGCCGACATCGTCCGCCGCATCCAGCCCGGTTTCGCCGTTGCCGACCTCGCCGTCGATCCCGGGGCGATCCACCGCGAGGACATCGGCCGGGACTTCTGGGCGCGCCTGCGCGAGCTGCGCGCCGTGGCCGCGCCGGCCGATCGGGGCGATCCGCCCGAGACGGTTGCGCCGGCAAGCGCAATCGACTAGGGCGCTGCGGCCGGCCGCGGATGCGGCCCTGTGCCGGGAAACGGGATGCAGACGCTCAACATCGAACCGCGGCCGCTGATCTTCTCGCGCCGCAAGCTCGTCGTCTCCTGGTCGCCCAAGTCCGCCTGCAGCCATGTCGCGCTGTGGTTCTTCTACAAGGAGGGGCTGTTCCAGTCGGTCGTCTACTACCACGAATGGCCGCACAACTTCCGCGCTCAGGTCTACTATCACGCCCAGACCTACCTCAAGCAGGCCCAGGCGCTGCGCGACAGCAACGGCACCGGCTACACGCTGTTGCGCATCACGCGCGACCCGACGAAGCGGATGGTCTCGATCTTCCGCCATGTCTGCCGCCACACCTTCCTGCGCGAGGCGCTCGACGCGCATTTCCGGCGCCCGGTCGCGGCAACCGGCCTCTCGCTGACCGAGCTGCACGACTATCTGCGCGGCCGCCCGCTGATGGTGCCGAGCGAGGTCAACTTTCACCTCTGCGCCCAGTATCATCCGGTGTGGGAGATGGAGTTCGACCGCGTCATCACGCTCAATATCGACAGCCACGGGCTGAACGAGGGGCTCAACGCGGTCGAGCGCGGGTTCGACCTGCCGGTGACCCATTTCGACCGCATCAAGCGCTTCGACAAGCTGCGCCGCGACCACTATGCGCGCGACGCGCCCTACGACGGCACCGCGCCGATCGAGCAGGTGCGCTTCACCCCCGCGATGACGCGCGAGTTTCCCAAGACCGCGCTGGAGCAATCGCCCTACGTTGGGGCGATGGCGGCCGAGCTGCACGGCGTCGACGCGGCCCATGTCGCCACCGGCGACACGGCGCGGCGGATCGCCTTCGTGCCCAAGCCGGCGGCCGTCAGCCTGCCGTGACCAGCACGTCAGCCCCGAGCGCGGGCAGCGCCCCGGCGCCGAGCCCGGCAAGCAGGATCGTCTCGCCCCCCGGGAACGCGAACAGGATGCCCCCGTCGACCGCCCTGGCATAGGTGCTCACGACCTCCTGCGCCGTCAGGCTGCCCGGCCACAGGCCCGCGCTCAGGAACAGCCGGTCGAGGCCGGGCTGGTAGTCGGCGATCACGTCCTGCCCCGATCTGGCGGCGAACAGGAAGACGTCGGGCCCCCCGCCGCCGTTCAGCGTGTCGTTGCCGGCGCCGCCCGCCAGCGTGTCGGCCATGGCCCCGCCGATCAGCGAATCGTTGCCGTCGTCGCCGAACAGCCGGTCGCGGCCGGCGTCGCCCTGGACGAGATCGTCGCCCTCGTTCCCGAACAGAATGTCGTCGCCGTCGCCGCCCAGAAGCGTGTCGTTGCCAAGACCGCCCGAAACCGTGTCGCCCTCGCCTGCGCCCCGGATCAGGTCGTTGCCGTCCACCCCGCTGAGCCGGTCGCGCCCGTCGCCGCCGTCCAGCACGTCGTTGCCCGGTCCGCCGTTGAGCACGTCGTCCCCGGCTTCGCCGAGCAGCTGGTCGGCGCCCGGCCCGCCGATGAGCACGTCGCCGCCGTCGCCGCCGCTCAGCGTGTCGTGGCCCAGCCCGCCCACCAGCGTGTCGTTGCCCGTGCCCCCGCGCAGCAGGTTGTGGGCGGCATCGCCCGTCAGCCAGTCGTTGAAGTCCGAGCCGTCCAGCCCTTCGATCCCCACATAGAGGTCGCCCATCGCATCGCCGCGGTTCGACGACGGATCGGCGAGCGAGGCGACGACGCGGGCCGAGGCCCCCGCATAGCTGGCGATGTCAAAGCCCGGGCCGCCGTCGAGCGCGTCGGCCCCCGGCCCGCCCTCCAGCACATCGTCGCCCTCGTAGCCGAGCAGGCGGTCGTTGCCGAGACCGCCGAACAGCGCGTTGGCGGCGGCGTTGCCGTGGACCACGTCGTTGCCCGACCCGGCAAGGGCACGCTCGATCACGGTGTTGGCGGCGATCCCGAGGAACCCGACCTTGCCGTAGGCGGTGGTGAAGCCGCCCGGGCGCAGGTCGATCACCTGATCGTTGGTGTCCGACCGAAGGTCGAGCGTGTCGGTCCCGCCCGCATCGTAGATGGTCCAGGCGACCGCCCCCTTCATCGCCCCCAGCGTCTGCAGGTAGCTGCCGGCGTTCGAGTTCTCGCCATAGACAGTGTCGCCGGGCCGGGTTGTCGGCGCGCCGTAGATGGCCTGGATCGCCGCGATGTCGGCCAGCATCGGCGTGACGGCAAAGGCATAGCTGGCGTTCGTCCAGGTGTTCTTGGTCTGCGAGAAGTAGGACATCACCGACATCTGCCAGCTGTCCTGGGCAAACAGCGCCTGGCTGGGAAAGTTGGCCGAGTCGCCGTTGTAGTTGCCGGCGTGGCCGAGGCCCAGCGCATGGCCGATCTCGTGCACATAGACCTGCAGCGAATAGCTGTTGATTCCCGTGCCGTAGGTCTCGACCCACGACTTCGAGACATTGACCGTCGCGCTCAGCATTTTGGTGCCCGAGATGACGGTGCTGAAGGTGGCGCCGGGCTTGTCCTCGGTGAAGGTGATGTGCACCGTGGCCCCTGCCGCCGGGGTGAGGTTGAACCTGATGCCGGTCACGTCCGTCCAGGCATCCAGCGCCCATGTCGCCAGCTGCTTCGCGGGCTCGGACAGGGCCGAGAGCGAGACGTTGAGCGCGCCGCTGGCGGGAATGTCGAACTTGCGCGCGGGCTGCTGAAGCCAGGCCCAGTAGCCGTTCGTCAGCTGATAGGCGATCTGGGGCAGCGTCCAGACCGGCAGCGACGAGGCGCTGAACGACAGCGCGGCCATGCCCGGCCCGAAGCGCGCGGCGGCCTGCGCAAGCCCGTCGTAGTCGCAGCCGTCCTGCGGGGGGCGGAGAGCGTCGCAGATCGTGCACATGTCACGTCACCTCTCGGAGCACGATGTCGCGGAACCGCCAGCGGTCAAGCCGACGGCGGCGGGCGCGCTCGGTGCAGAACCTGAAGCGCGCCGCAGGGCCCTGTCGTCGCCCGGCAAGAATACCAAACTCCCGAGCAACGGCGGCCGGCAGCAGCGCACTCCCAATTTTCCCTACTCAAATGCCACAATGGGGATAGACAGCCGGCAAAACTATGGCAAGGGGCCGGCGACTTCCCGACGCAGGCTCTTGCGGCAACGGGGCATCGGGGGGCGGAACAGCGGAGGGGGGGCGGGGCATCGAGGAGGGGGCGGGCTAGGCGGCAATGATGACCACATCGCCCGCGATCGCGGCCAGCCCGACGCCGGCCAGCCCCTCGAGCACCACGACCTCGCCGCCGGGGAAGGTGAAGACGATGTTGCCGCCCGCGATCTGCGCATAGAGGCCGACGAGCTGCTGCGGCGTCGGGTCGCCCGGAAACAGCGCGGTGGCAAGGTAGAGCCGGTCCAGCCCCGCCTCGAAATCGGTGATCCGGTTGTGGCCGTAGCCGGGCCGCAGCACGAACACGTCGCGCGCCGGCCCGCCGGTCAGCACGTCGTTGCCCTCGTAGCCCACCAGCGTGTCGCGCCCCGCCCCGCCCTCCAGCGTGTCGTTGCCGTGGTTGCCGAACAGCCGGTCGTCGCCATCGCCCCCCCACAGCATGTCGTTGCCGTCGTTGCCGAAGACCACGTCGTTGCCGGCGTTCCCCCGGGCGTGGTCGTTGCCGGGGCCGCCGAACAGATGGTCGATGTCGGCGCTGCCGTAGAGCATGTCGTGGCCGGTCACGCCCATCAGGCGGCCGCCGCCCGGGCCGGCGTGCAGGGTGTCGTTGCCGGGGCCGCCGTTCAGCACGTCCCAGCCGTCGCCGCCGAACAGCGCGTCCTCGCCGAGGCCCCCGACCAGGATGTCCGAGCCGCCCTCGCCATGAAGCACGTCGTTGCCGGGCCCGCCGTTGAGCATGTTGCGCGCCCCGTCCCCGCGCAGCGTGTCGTCGAAGGGGGTGCCCTCGAGGTTCTCGATCGAGACGCAGACGTCCCCCGCTGCCGCACCGGTGTTGGCCCCGGGGTTGCCGAGCGCGGCGACGAGGCCGGCGGTGGCGTTGATGTAGCTCACCATGTCGGTGCCCGTGCCGCCCTCGAACCGGTTCGCGCCCGGGCCGGCAAAGACGAAGTCGTCGCCCGCGCCGCCGAAGACGGTGCTCGACCCCGGGCCGACATGGATGCGGTCGTTGCCGCCCTCGCCGTGCAGCACGTCGTCGCCGCTGTCGCCGAAGATCGTGTCGTCGCCGTCTCCGCCGAAGATGCTGTCGTTGCCGCTGCCGCCCGACAGCAGGTCATGCCCGCCTAGGCCGCGGATCTCGTCGTTGCCGCCGAGGCCGTTCAGCTCGTCCGGCCAGGGGGTGCCGACGAGCGTGTCGGCGCCGGCGGTGCCGGAGGCCGTGCGCCCCTCGGCCGGCGGGGGTGGGGGCGGCGGCGGGGGTGG
>CALJZN010000019.1 GCA_937983405.1 uncultured Paracoccaceae bacterium | reverse complement strand
GTGCATCACAACGTCATCAATGCCGGACCCGCGCCGCTGTCGTTCCTCGAGGTCGAGGTGGTGGACGACGCGCTGGCCCGCCGCCGGATCGCGGTGATGGAGCGTTTCGCCGCCGCCTGGAACGCGAGGGATGTTGACGCGCTGATGGACTGCATGGCCGAGGACTGCGCCTTTCGGGCCGCCGCCGGGCCCGAGGCCGACGGCATGCGGCATGAGGGCCGCGCGGCGGTCCGCCGGGCCTACGAGGCGATCTTCGAGACCTGGGCGGACTGCGCCTGGACCGCGGCACGGCATTGCGTCGCCGGCGACATCGGCCTGTCGCGCTGGCGTTTCGTCGGCACCGCGCGGGATGGCCGCCGGGTCGAGGTGGACGGCTGCGACATCCTGCACTTCGAGGGCGAGAAGATCGCGCTGAAAGACAGCTATCGCAAGGCGCGGGCGTGATCCGGCCGGGCGGCTGCAGCGGACGAAGGCGGCGGGCACGCCGATCCGGTCGTCAGGCGGGCCGCCCCGGGCGTTGAACGCCTGCGTCAGCCACCGGTCGGCCGGTGTGCCTGCGGCGCGGCGGCGGCCTGGACGCCCACGGCCGGCGCCTGCCCGGCGCCCGTGCAGCGCCCGTGCAGCGCGCCGCGGGTGCCACGCCCGGATCGTGCCGGGCGCAGACATCCTCGATCGTCCGGCAGTGCCGGTGAAACAGGTCGTGCGCGATGCCGACGGCCCGACCCGCCCGCCGGGCGACCAGCCCGTTGAACTCGCGCGGATCATCGCCCGGCAGTCGGGCAAAGGGCGGGGCATAGCGCGCTGCGCGCAGGCTGGCGCGTCAGAACGCCAGACGGCCGGTCCACAAGCGGCGCCAGTCGGGCTCGTCCGCGGGCCGCAGGGGGCGGATGACAAGGTCGTTCTCGCGATCCCCCGTGAAGGGGCCGGACGGCGCCTTGGCCGCCCGGCCGCTCGCGCCGAGATGTTACCGGAGCAGCGCGGAGACCGGGATCGGCTCCGAGATGGTCCATTCGTCGATCACGCGCGGCTGGCCCTGGTCGGTCTCGACGATCAGATAGCGGGCGCGGTTCTGGTGGTGCAGCTCGCTGGTGAAGGTGCGCGGCCCGAACAGCGTGGGTTCGTCGCGCATCTTCTCGAGCTCCGCCACCACCGCGGCCGCCTCGGTCGTGCCGGCGCGTTCCACCGCCCTGGCCCAGACGTCGATCATCACATAGCCGGGATAGACATACTGGGTCGAGGGATCGCTACCGGTCATCTCCCGGTATTTGGCGTTGAAGGCCGTCACCTCCGGGTTCGGATCGTCGCCATAGATCGAGCCCTGCACCGGCACGAAGAAGTTCGACAGGTCCGGCACGGCACTGAGCCAGTAGGACCCGTCCACGCCCGAGCCGTTCAGGATCGGGGCGGTGATGCCGGCGTCGCGCAGCTGCTTGATGGCCGAGACCGCGCCGGGCATCATCGTGCACAGCATGATCGCATCCGGCGCCTGCGGCAGCGCCTTGATCCGGGTGATCTGCGCCGCGATCGACACATCGTCGTTCACGAAGGTGTCCGACCCGATCAGCGTCGCGCCCTCGAGCCGCGGCAGCATCCAGTCGAAGCCGTCGCAGATGCCCTTGTTGTATTCCGTCCAGGTGTCCAGCAGCCGGTAGAAGGTGCGTGCACCGCGCTTGTGATAGGCCCATTCGGCCATGGTCGCGCCCTGCACCGCCGCCAGCACCGAGGCCGAGAAGCTGTGCGGCCCGACCCCCTGGATGCCGGCCTTGATCGATTCGGCGCAGAGGAAGATCGACACCTTGCCCGCGCTTTCGGCGACCAGCGCGGCCGGCGAGCCGAAATCGTAGTCGCAGGAGACGACCACCAGATCGGCGCCCGCATCCACCACGGTCAGGCCCGCGCGGGCGCCTTCGGCCCGGTCGCTTTTCGTGTCCGCCGTGACGACGCGGATCTGCCGGCCCAGCAGGCCGCCAGCCTCGTTGATTTCCTGGATGCGGATCATCGCGGCATCCTGCGCCGGCTTGTCATAGGCTTCCATGAAGCCCGAGGCGGCGGTGGCAAAGCCCACGACGATGTCGTCGGCAAGCGCCGGCGCCGTCGCCAGCGCAGCGGCCGCAACCGCAAGGCCGAAGGTTCTGATCTGTCTCATCGGTGCACTCCCGTTGGTTGGGTATTGGTCGACGATCGCGGCGCGGCATCGGCCGCCCTGCGGCGCCTGGCGCGGGGCCAGACGAGTTCCCGGTTGCCCATCATGCCGGACGGGCGGAACATCAGGATCGCGATCATGATCACGCCCAGCGCGATCTCCTGCAGGCCGTTGGGGATCTTCAGGGCGACACCGCCCATGTCCACGCCGCGTTCCAGCCCCCGCAGCAGCTGGATCAGCAGCGACAGGACGAGAACGCCGAGGACGGCCCCCGAAAGGCTCGACATCCCGCCGACGACCAGCATCGACAGCGCCATGAAGGTCATCGCGAGGTAGAAGGTATCGGGCGTCACCACGCCCAGCGAATGGGCAAACAGCGCCCCGGCCAGCCCGGTGACCCAGCCCGAGACGACGAAGGCCACCAGCCGTTCGCGCGGGATGTCGATGCCCGAGGCCTGAGCCGCCACCGGCTCGTCCCGGGCCGCGCGCAGCTTCAGCCCGGCGCGGCTGATCGCATGGGCCCAGGCGATGACGATGCACAGGATCGCCGCGATCACATAGGGCCACAGGTCGCGGACGATCGGGATGCCGACGACCGAGGATGTGGCGCCCGTCACGCTGGACCAGTTCGAATAGATCTTGTTGATCATCGCCAGCATCGCGAAGGTCGCGATCGAGGCGGCGATCCCCGAAAGCCGCATCAGCACCAGTCCGAACAGCCATGCGAAGACGGCCGCGAAGGTGGCGGCGATGGGTGCGGCCACCCAGTAGGGCAGTTTTGTTGCGATCAGCCAGCCCGGCAGTCCGGGCAGCATCATCCCCTTCATCATCGGCGGCATCGTCAGCCAGGCCGCGGCATAGGCGCCGAGGCAGGTGAACCCGATGTGGCCGAAGGACAGCACCCCCGAATTGCCGATGAAGATGTAGAGCCCCACCACCAGCATCACCCGCAGCAGCACGTCGATGACGGTCTGGTTGAAGGGGCGCGACCCGGACCAGACAGTGAAGATGGCAAGCGCAAGGATCAGCGCCGAGAGGATGATCGGTGTGGCGATGGTGCGGCGGACGACCGAGCCCCTGCGCAGCATGGTCACACCCTTTCCTTCGCCGCCCGGCCCGACAGCAGGCCCTGCGGTCGCCACAGCAGCACCAGGATGACGGCGCCGTAGACGAAGGCATCGCGGAACGGCCGCGCCTCGAGCGGCAGGGCGAACTGCATCGCGACCGATACGCCCCCCAGCAGGAATCCGGCCAGAACCGCGCCAAAGAGGCTGCCGAGCCCGCCGATCACCGTGGCGATGAAGGCCATCAGCATGATCGACGATCCCATCATGATGTCGGCGGTCCCCGTCTGGCTGCCGAGGATCAGCGCAATCGCCCCGGCCAGCGCGCCGGACATGGCGAAGGCGCCCATGATCACGCGGTTGGCGCGCACCCCCAGCATCCGCGCCATGGTGAAGTTCTCGGCGGCTGCCCGCATCTCCAGCCCGAAGCGGGTGCGGCGCAGCACGGCGACCAGCGCCAGCAGCACGGCGATGGTGACGAGGATCGTCACCACCTGCAGCAGCGGGATACGCGCGCCCAGAAGCTCGACCGGCTGGCTGAGGCCGGGCAGGATCTGCACCGACTTGGGCCGGCTGGAGAACAGCATCAGCAGGAAATAGCGGATCACGAAGCCCAGCGCGAAGGAGGCGATCATCATCGTCGCCGGATTGGCGTGGCGGAAGCGGCGGAACACCGCCAGTTCGGCCAGAACCGACAGCCCCGCACCCACGGCAAGGACGAAGGGGATCAGCAGGAACCAGGGCAGCTGCCCGGCGAAGACGATCGGCACCACATCGACCGACGGCCAGAGCAGCGCGAAGATGCAGAAGGCGATCACATCGCCATGGGCGAAGTTGACCAGCCGCATCACCCCGAAGATCAGCGCAATCCCCAACGCGCCCAGCGCATAGAGCGACCCGAGCGACAGCGCATCCAGAAGGATCTGAAGCAGGCCGGGCATCAGTGCTCCCCGTAGCCGAAATAGGCGGACTGCATCGCCTCGGACTGGCCGAGCGCGCGCGCGTCGCCGTCCAGCAGGATCTCTCCGCCCCGCATCAGCATCATCCGCCCCCCGACCATCATCGCCCGGGTCGAGGACTGTTCCACGATCAGCAGGGCAAGGGCACGGTGCCGGCGCAGTTCGGTCAGGCGGTCATAGACCTGGTCGATGATGTTCGGCGCCAGCCCGAGGCTCGGCTCGTCGATCGCCATCAGCCGCGGATTGGTCATCAGGGCGCGGCCGATGACCAGCATCTGCTGCTGGCCCCCCGACAGCAGGCCGGCCTGGCTGCGGCGGCGGTCCTTCAGGATCGGGAAGGTGGCGTAGACCGCCGCAAGGTCGGTCTCGCAGCGCGCCCGCCAGCCCCGCGTTCCGGCGTGCATCCCCGTCCCCACCAGCAGGTTTTCCTCGACCGAGAGCGAGCCGAACACCTCGCGCCCCTCCGGCACCATCGAAAGCCCCAGCCGCGCGATGGTCTCGGGCGACCGGCCGGTGATGTCGTGGTCGGCCAGATCGATCCGCCCGCCCGCCGGCGCGACCACCCCGGCAACCGCGCGCAGCAGCGAGGATTTGCCCGCCCCGTTCGGACCGGTGACGAACAGCACCTCGCCCTCCGCCATGGTGAACGACACGCCGCGCACCGCCGTCAGCCGGCCGTAGCGGACGGTGACATTGGACAGGGACAGAAGGCTCATCCCTCGATCTCCGGAACCGGAAGGTCGGTCTCGGCCGCGGTGCCCATGTAGGCGTGGCGGACCTTGTCGCTGGCACGGATGACGCCGGGGGGGCCCTGCTCGATCACCGAACCGGAATCGAGGACGACGATGTGATCGCACAGCTGCAGGACCAGCCCGACATTGTGTTCGATCAGCAGCACGCCGCAGCCCATCTCGCCGGCGATCCGGCGGATCAGGGCCGAAAGCTCGGCCGCTTCGGGCGCGCTCATGCCGGCAGCGGGTTCGTCGAGCAGCACGAAATCCGGCCGGCCCATCAGCGCCCGCCCGATCGCAACCCGCCGTTCGTCGGTATAGGGCAGCGTTCCCGCGATACGCTCGGCCAGCGGGGCGATGCCGATCCAGTCCAGCATCGCGCGTGCCTCGGCAATGGCCGCGGCGCGCGACTGACCAAGCCCCACGCCGGTGACCTCCAGATTGTCGATCACCGGCAGGTCGCGGAACAGCCGCCCGCCCTGGAAGGTGCGGGCAATGCCCCGACGCCGAACCTCGTGCGGGCCGAGCTTCGGCAGGGGGACGCCGTCGAGCGTCACCGCCCCCTCGGTCGGGGCCTGGAAGCCGGTGAGCACGTTGACGAGCGTGGTCTTGCCGGCGCCGTTCGGACCGATCAGCCCGACGATCCGCCCCGAGGCGACCGACAGCGTCACCCCGGACAGGGCCCTGAGCCCCGCGAAGGCGACCGAAACCCTGTCTGCACCCAGCGTCTTCATGCTGCCCCGGCCCCGACGGCCGCCGCTGCGCGGGTGATCGGATAGGATGCGCTCCGATCCAGCCGCGCCGTCCAGCCCGGCACGATCACGATGGAGGTGGTCTCTTCCTCGATCACTGCCGGCCCTGCAATCTGCGCTCCGGCGCCGAGACGGCTGCCGTCGTAGATCGGGGTGCGGCTGCGGCGGCCGTCGGCACTGAAGACCGCATCGCGCTCTACCGCCGGCTGCCGCGGCATGTCCGCGATCCGGGGCCCGAGGACGTTCTCGTCACCATTCCCGCCAGCTCCGAGGTGCGCTTTGCCCAAGCCGGCCGCGAGGTCCGCGCCAAGTCCGGCGCGTTCTTTCTGGAACGCAGCCGCGAACCCTACGAGTTCAGCCATGCCGAACCGGCCGATCCGTGGGTGCTGAAGCTGCCGGTGGAGATGCTGGCAGGCCGGCTGCGGGCGCCGGACCGGTTCTGTCCGCTCGTGTTCGATGCGACGAACGGGGCCAACGGGCTGTTCGTGGACATGGTGCAGCTGATCCCGCAACGCCACCCTGCGATGACCGAGGAAACCCGCAGCCTTGTCGGCCGGCAGCTTGTGGACCTGCTGGCGCTGGCCCTGCAGGCCGACGACCGGGTGCTCGGCTCGGGGACCTCGTCGGTGCGCGCGGGGCATCTGGCGCGGATCGAGGCCTTCGTGCTGCGCAACCTCGCCGATCCCGGG
>CALJZN010000018.1 GCA_937983405.1 uncultured Paracoccaceae bacterium | reverse complement strand
CTATCTCTATGCCGAGGAGGTGATGGCCGAGATGAAGGCCCATGCGATCGACACCGGCCGCCCGCCCCCGCCCATCGAGATCCACGCCTGGGGCGACCTGCTCTGGGCCCACGGTGCCGCCGCGCTGGCGCTGTCGGCGGTCTCCGAGGCGCTGCTGGCCCCCGCCCGGGATCTGGCCGCCCAGTGATCCGCGCGCTCGCCCCCGCCCTTGCCGCGCTGCTGGCCGGCCCCGCCGCCGCCGACCCCGCGCCACGGTTCCTCGACCGGGCGGCGGCGCTGCCGGTGCCCCATGTCTATTCCGGCGGCTGGCATCATTTCGTCGGCGGCGGCGTCGCGGTGTTCGACTGTTCGGGCGACGGGCTGCCCGACCTCTTCGTCGCGGGCGGCGAGGGGCCGGCGCGGCTGTTCGTCAACGCCACCGTCGCCCCGGGCGCCCCCGTCGCCTTCCGCACGGGCGAGGGGCCGCCGCTGACGGGCGTCACCGGCGCCTATCCGCTCGACATCGACGGCGACGGCATCCTCGACCTCGCGGTGCTGCGGGTGGGGCCGAACGCCCTGCTGCGCGGGCTGGGCGGCTGCCGGTTCGAGGATGCGACCGAAGCCTGGGGCTTCGCCCCGGGCGACGCCTGGTCCACCGCCTTTTCGGCCACCTGGGAGCCGGGGCAGGACTGGCCCACCCTTGCGGTGGGCAACTACGTCGATCGCGCGCGGCCCGACGGGCCCTTCTTCGCCTGCGACGACAACGAGCTGCACCGCCCCGCGGGCCGCCGCTTCGCCGCGCCGCTGGCGCTGTCGCCCGGCTGGTGCGCGCTGTCGATGCTCATCTCGGACTGGATGCGCACCGGCCGGCGCGACCTGCGCATCTCGAACGACCGGCACTACTACGTCCGCGGCGGGGCCGAGGAAATGTGGCGCCTCGACCGGCTGCGCCCGCTGACCGAGGCCGACGGCTGGCCGCGCGTCTCGCTCTGGGGCATGGGCATCGCCAGCCGCGACATTACCGGCAACGGCTTTCCCGATGTCATGCTCACCTCGATGGGCGATCAGCTTCTGATGCTCAACGACGGCGGCGGGCGGCTGCGGCCGGCGCCCTATGCCCTGGGTGCCTATGCCCAGCGCCCCTGGTTCGGCGACGACGGCCGCCCCTCGACCGGCTGGCACGCCGAATTCGGCGACATCGACAACGACGGCCGCCCCGATCTGTTCATCGCCAAGGGCAACGTCGATCAGATGCCCTCGAACGCGATGGCCGACCCCAACAACCTGCTGATGCAGCAGCCCGACGGCACCTTCGCCGAGCGCGCCGACGCCGCCGGCGTCGCCTCGCCCCACCGCGCGCGGGGGGCGGCGCTTGTCGACCTCAACGCCGACGGGCGGCTTGACATCGTGGTGGTCAACCGCCGCGCCGCGATGGAGATCTGGGAGAACGCGACCGCGGGCGCGGGCGGCTTCCTTGCGGTCGAGCCGCGCCAGCCCGGCCCCAATGCCCGCGCCGTGGGGGCCTGGGTCGAGCTGCGCAGCGCCGCCGGCAGCCAGCTGCAGGAGGTCACGGTGGGCGGCGGGCATGTCTCGGGGCAGGCCGGCCCGCTGCACTTCGGCCTCGGGGCCGCCGCAGGCGCCGAGGTTCGGGTGATCTGGCCGGACGGCACCGTCTCGGACTGGCTGCGCCTGCCGGCCGGCAGCCGCCTCGAGCTCTGGCCCGAGGGGCGGCGCGCCCTGCGGACCGTGCCGCTGCGCCCCTGAGGCGCGCGGGCGGCCTAGTAGTTGCGCTCGAAGAAGATGCCGATGCCGGTCTGCCCGTCCGACGTTGCCCGCCCGCGGACGGTGAGCGAGGGGGTGACGTCGATGTTCAGGCTGATCGCGCTGCGCCCGTCGGCGCCGATCGTCACGTCGGTGTAGACGTTCTCGGACAGGTAGCGCCCCGCGCGCACCGCCGCCGTGCCGTTGTCGTCGGTCGAGACATCGAGATCGTCCAGCCCGAACCCCCGGCGCAGCCGCCCGACGAGGCCCTCGCCGCCGCGCCCCGCCAGCGTCGCCACCGCCGCGGCAAGCTGCGCCGCCTGGATCGCCGAGATGGTCTCGATCCCCCTGCCGAACAGAAGCCGCGCCAACACCTCCTCCTCGGGCAGTTCGGGCGACGAGCGGAAGCGGATCTCGGGCTCGCTGGCCAGGCCCTCGACCTCGATGCGCACAGCGACGCCGTCGGCCTCGGTCCCGGCCGCCAGACGCAGGTAGGGCAGGAAGCGGCCTTCCAGCTGCGCCTGCCCCTCGGTCAGCACGAAGCGGCGGCCGAGCAGGTCGAGCCGGCCGCGGATCAGGCTGAAGCCGCCCACCGGAATCACCGCCGCCGTCGTCCCCGTGAGCTCCAGCGCCCCGCCAAGCTCGGCATCCAGCCCGCGGCCGCGCACGAAGATGCGCCGCGGCGCCAGGATCGACAGCGCAAGGTCGAAGGGCCGGCCCGGCGGCGCCTCGGCCCCCGCCTCGTCCAGAAGCCCGGCGCGGCCGCGGGTGGCCCGCACCTCCGCCGGCTCGCCCGCATGGCGGATGTCCGGGATCGGCTCGATCCCGCCGATGGCGTTCGGCACCCGCAGCTCGGTCTCGTCCAGCGTGAGCGAGCCGGCGATGCGCCCGCCGCCCGCGATCGGCCCGGTCACGGCAAGGCTGCCGGTCACCCGCGTGTCGTAAAGCGCGGGGTCGGTGAAGCGCGCCCGGTCGAGCCGGGCGGTCAGGTCGGCCGCGAAGGGCGCCTGCAGCGCCAGCCCGCCCTCGACCGCCACGCGCCCGCCGCCCGCCATCGCGCCGGCGGCCGCGACGCGGGCCTGCCCGCCCGCCAGCGTGGCCGACAGGGTCGCATCCTGCACCGTGACGTTGTAGGTCGGATCGACGATGCGCGCGCCGGCGGCCGTGAGGGTGCCCGACAGCGCCGCCAGTCCGGGCGGCCCGCGCATCGCAAGATCGAACGCCAGCGGCCCCTGCACCGACCGCGGCAGGATCAGCCGGTTGAGCAGGCCAAGCTCGCCCGTGCCCCGCATCGTGATGTCCGCCGTGCCGAAGTCGGCCGAAAGCCCGCCGCCGATCCGGGCCGCGATGTCCCCCGGCCCGTCGGCCGAAAGCTCGATGCCATAGCCCGCCGCGTCGTCCGTCACCGTGCCGGCAAGCGTCAGGGGCCCCGGGAAGCCCGGGACGACCAGCGCCATGTCGGCAAGCCGCGCGGTCAGCGCCACGCGGCCCTCGTCGCCGCTGTGGCTGCCCTCGGCCTCGGCCGAAAGCTGGGGGTTGCTCAGCCGCAGGCGGCGCAGGCGGATCAGGCCGCCCTCCTCCTCGAGGCTCAGCGACAGGCCGGTGACGCCGCGCAGCAGCGTGTCGGCCTCGGGCTGGCCCAGGCGCAGCGACCGCGCCGTGCCCTCGACGCTGAGCCGCCGGAGCGCGCCGGTCTCGATCAGCCGCGCCTCGCCGCGCAGGGCGCCGCCGAAGCCGGGGCCGAGACGGGCGAGATCGGCAAAGGCGATCTCGGCCGCGAGGTCGCTCGCCCCCTCGGCGAGGCGGCCCGAGACGCGGGCCGACAGGCTTGCGGCATCGAGCGCGGCCCAGGCGATGTCGATCACGTCGCCCCGGCGCTGCGCGCGCAGCGCGATCTCGCTGTCGCCCGAAAACAGCCGGTCGAACGCGGCAACCCCGAGGCCCAGCGCCCGGCCGCGCCCCGTCAGCGCGATGCGCTGCACCTCGCCCGCATGCCCGAGCTCGGCCTCGGCCCGCAGGCTGCCGCGCCAGGGCGGGCCCAGCACCGCGATGTCGGCGAAATCGGCTCGCACCGTCAGCGCGCTGGCCTCGGCCGAGGCCTCGCCCGCCGCCTCGATCGCAAGGGTGGGGGCGGTCAGCGCCAGCCGCTCGATCGTCAGCGCCGCGCCCTGCCGGCGCCCCTCGAAGGCCACCCGCGTCGGCCCGCGCAGCAGCCCGTCGAGCTCGGCCACCCCCACGGCCAGGTCGCGGCCCGCGGCGAGAAGGCGGATCGTCTCGCCCCCGCCTTCGGCCCGGCGGATGCGGACCTCGGCCTCGCCCGCACCGCCATAGCCGGGGCCGAGCACGCCCAGATCGGCAAAGACCGCCGTCGCCGTCAGGTCGCTGCCCGTCGAGCGGACGGTGCCCGACCCGCGCAGCGCCAGCCCCCGGGCGTCGATGCTGGCCTCGCGGATCAGGGTGCCGGCCGCGTCGCGCCGCAGCTCGGCCGCGACGCGGCTTTCCCCGGCCAGCAGCCGGTCGACCTCGTCGATCCCGAAGGACAGGTCGCGCCCCGACAGGTCGAGCGCGGCATCGGTGGCGCCCGTCGCCGGCTCGAACCGGCCCTGGAACGCGGCAAGCCCCGCGCCGCCCAGCGGCTGGCCGGCGAGGTCCGAGAACCGGGCGAGATCCTCGAAGCGCAGCAGGCCCCGTCCCTCGATGCGGAAGGGACCGTCGCCGCCCGGATCGCGGCCGACGGTGAGCGCGCCGGTCAGGCCATAGCCCTCGCCGTCCAGCCGCAGGTCGGGCAGCAGCACCGGCCGCCCCTCCTGCCAGTCGGCGACGATCCGGCCGCGCCCGACCCGGCCCAGCGCCCGGGCAAGCGCGGGGTCGGCCGGCGCCATCCCCCGGGCGGCGAAGTCGAGCCTGGCGAGCACCCGCGCGCCCTCTGCCCGCCGCGCGATCCGCCCGTCGCCCGTGAGGCTGAGCGCGGCGATGGCGATGTCCTCGCGCGCGAGCCCCGTCACCTCGGCCGCAAGCCGCCAGTCCTCGCCGCGGGCGGCGTCGAAGGCCAGCGACAGGGCGACCCGGTCCACCCGCGTGGGCACGCCCGGCAGGGGCAGCAGCACGGGGCTGCCGTCGGCCGCGCCGATGCCCCCTTCGAGCGCGAAGAAGCTGGGCAGCCCGTCGGCCCCCAGGCGCAGCGCGCCCGACAGGCCGATGGCGCTGGCCGACAGCCGCAGCGCGGCAATCTCCAGCCGGCCGTCGGCAAAGCGCGTGCCCTCGGCCGACAGCCGCGTGTCGGGCCCGAAGAAGGCGGCGTAGTCGGGGGCGACCAGCGCCGCGACCTCGCCGCCCAGCTCGGCGCGGAAGGCGCGCGAGATGCCGCCCCCGACCTCCTCGGCGCGGCCGAGCAGCGTGACGCGGCCCCTCACCCGTTCGCGCCCCGCGGTGGCCAGGCGCAGGTCGGCGCCATAGTCGTCCAGCGGTCCGGTGCCCGCGATCGCGAGCTGGAGCGCGGGCGCGCCCGGCAGGCCGATGAGCGCCGCGGCAATGCCGCCCGGCCCCTCGGCCAGCGACAGATCGAGCCGAAGGACCCCGGTGGCGTTGGAATAGGCCCCGTCCAGGGCAAGCCGCCCGTCGGCCCCGTCGATGCGCTCGATGGACAGCCGCGCGGCGCCGTCGCCGCCCGCCAGTTTCAGCGAGCCGTCCAGCCGCACCTCGGCCGCCGTGCCCAGCAGCGCCGCGCCCAGCGCCACGCGACCGGCCCGGAGGGTGCCGATCGACACCGAGACGGGAAGCTCGGGCAGGCTGAACCCTGCGGCCTCGGCCGCCGGCACCGCCGCCCCCGGGTCGGCCACCGGGGCCCGCGGCAGCAGGATCTCCTCCGCCGTCAGCGCCTCGATCTCGACCCGCCCGGCCAGCAGCGCGGTGCGGTTCCACTGCATCGTGACGCCGTTGAGCGTGATCCACACGCCCTCGGCATCGGCGATCGTCAGCTGCCGCATCGTGGCGCGCGACGACAGCGCCCCCTCGAACCCGGTGATCGTCACGGCGCGGCCGGCGCCCGAAAGGTTCTCCTCGAGCAGCCGGGTCAGGAAGCCGCGGTCGTCGGACTGCGCCGCCGCCGCCACGGGAAGTGCGGCCACCGCCGCCGCCAGCAGAAGCCCCCGGCGCATCAGAAGGCCTGCCCGATGCCGATGTAAAGCTGCAGGCCCTCGCCGGTGTCGCCCGCCACCGGCAGCGCCACGTCCAGCCGGATCGGGCCGATCCCGGTGTCATAGCGCAGGCCCAGCCCCGCACCCGCATGCCAGTCGCCGCTGCCGAACACGTCCGCCGCCACGAAGCCCGCATCGGCGAAGGCCACGACCCCGATCGCCCCCGTCACCTTGACCCGCGCCTCGAGCGACAGGGCGGCAAAGCTCTGCCCGCCCAGCCGGATGGTGCAGCCGGGCCCGCCGCCGCCGCGGCCCTCGCAACCCGCCTCCACGCCCAGCGACTGGAACGGCTGGCCGCGCACCGTGCCGCCGCCGCCGGAATAGAAGAGAAGGTCGCGCGGCGTGCCGAACAGGCCCGCGCCCAGCACCGCCCCCGCCTGCGCCCGCCCCGCCAGCACGAGGCGCCCGTCGCCGCCGAAGCGCGTGTAGGCGCGCACGTCGAGCTTCAGTTGCGCGCCGCTGTCGGCGCCCGACAGGCCGAGGAACGGCGTCGCCCGGGCCTCGAGGAACGTGCCCGAGGCGGCGTTGAGCGGCACGTCGCGGCGATCCCACGTCACCGCCAGGGGGAGGGCCAGCGTGGCGAAGTTGCGCCGCCCCAGGGCATCCCGAACCTCCTCCAGCCGGAAGGCGATGGCGGCCTCGCCCGTCAGCCGGTCCGAGAAGCGGTGCACGAGCCCCGCCTCGACCCCCGCGCGCCGCAGGTCATAGTCGCGGAAGTCGAGACTTTCGGCAACCGCGCCGAGCGCCAGCTCGGTGTCGGGGGTGACGGTGGCCGGCCGGGTGAGGCGCGCGGCGAGGCGATAGCCGATGCCGCCCTCCTGCGCCCCGATGCCCGAGATGTCGCCCTCGATCCGCAGCCGCTCGGCCCCGCCCAGCAGGTTGCGGTGCAGCCAGAAGCCCGACAGCCGCACCCCGTCGAACGAGGCCAGTTCGGCGCCCAGGCCGAAGCGGCGCGGCGTCTCCTCGACCAGCGCGATGCCGATGGGCAGGCTGTCGCCGGGGCCGATGCGCTCGGCCTCGGTCACCGCGACCGAGCGGAAGGCGCCCGTCCGCCGCAGCCGCTCCGCCGCACGCGCAAGCAGCGCGGGGTCGAACACCGCGCCCTCGGGCAGCCCGGCGATGGCAAGGATGCGCTCGCGCCGGACCGCGCCGTTGCCGCTGATCTCGGCCGCCCCGAAGCGCAGGCGCGGCCCGGGGGCCAGGCGGATGGCGACGTCGAGCACCTGCCGCCGGTGGTCGGCCACGATCTCCTGCCCCGCCGGCGCGGCCTTGGCGTGGCCCGCGGCGCGCCAGCCGTCCACCGCCGCCACGACCGCCGCCTGCACCGTGCCGCTGCGCGCGGGTTCGCCGCGGCGGAAGTCCTCGGGCAGCGCCGTGCCCGGCGCCAGCGGCGCCACCTCGGTCCGGCCGAAGGCAAAGCGCGGCCCGGGCTCGACCGTGATCGACACCGCGCGCACCCGGGGCGGGGCGGCCAGCGGCGGGATCGCCGCCGCCTCGCGCCCGTCGAGCGCGATGCGGATGACGCCGCCGTAGTGGCCCGCGGCATAGAGCACGCCCAGCAGACGCCCGTAGTCGGCCCGCGCCGCGGCGACAAGCTCCTGCGGCTCGATCACCTCGCCCCGCCGCGCCTGCAGCAGCAGCGAGGCCGCGCGCAGCGCCTCGCGCAACGCGTCGCCGGCGCCGGGGGTGCGGAACTCGAACTCCTCGATGGCGGCGGCCGGCGACGCCAGCAGAACCAGCGCCAGCAACCAGGCCAGACGCTGGCGCTGCGGCCCGCCGCTTGCGATCCTCGACTGACGCCGACGCACCCGCACCGCACGCTCCTGCACGCCTACCCCGGCTCTTTGGCACAGGCGGCGGGCTCGGACAATGCCGGCCGGCCGTGATCGCCCGAAAGTGCGGCACCCCGGGATGCGTGCCGCCCCTTTCCTTGCCGGATGGGGCGTGCTTCACTGTGCGCCGCGGGCCGAAGGCCGGAACTGGATGCGCCGGATGAAGGCATACCCCCTTGCCCTCTGTGCCGTCGTCTGCGCCGGCCTCGGCGCGGCCCCGGCCGACGGGGCGTCGGACGATGCGCCGCCGGCGCTCGAGCTGGCGCTGCCGGTGCCGCTGACCGATGCGGCCTTCCGGCCGGTCGATCCGGCCCATGCCCGGCTGGGGCAGCTTCTGTTCTACGACCCGATCCTGTCGGGCAACCGCAACATCGCCTGCGCCACCTGCCACCATCCCCGCTTCGGCACCGGCGACGGGCTGTCGCTGGGCCTGGGCGAGGGCGGAACGGGCCTTGGCCCCGACCGGCGGGCCGACCCCGCGAACCCGCCCGAGCGGCGCATCCCGCGCAACGCGCCCGCGCTGTGGAATCTCGGGGCGCGCGAGTTCACCGTGCTGTTCGCCGACGGCCGGATCGAGGCCGACGACCGCCGCCCCTCGGGCCTGCGCACCCCGCTCGAGGACGAGATGGTGACGGGCTTCGACGGCATCCTGTCGGCGCAGACCATGTTTCCCGTGCTCTCGCCCGACGAGATGGCGGGGCACTACACCGAGAACGACGTCGCCAGCGCCGTGCGCCGCGGGCTCATCACCGGGCCGGGCGGCGCGTGGGAGATCATCGCCGCCCGCGTCGCGGCGATCCCCGCCTATGCCGAGATGTTCGCGGCCGCCTACCCCGAGATCGCCGCCGGGCGGCCGATCGCCTTCACCGACATCGCGAACGCCATCGCCGCCTTCGTCGCCTTCGAGTTCCGCTCCGATGCAAGCCCCTGGGATCGCGCCGTCTGGGGGGCCGAACCCTTGCCGGCGGCGGCGCGCGCGGGCAAGGCGCTGTTCTTCGGCCGCGCGGGGTGCAGCGCCTGCCATGCGGGGCCGTTCTTCACCGACCATCGCTTTCACGCCATGGGCCAGCCGCAGCTCGGCCCCGGCAAGGGCGAGCGGTTCGAGAGCCACCAGCGCGACCTCGGGCGGATGCGCGTGACCGGGCGCAACGCCGACGCCTATGCCTTCCGCACGCCCTCGCTGCGCAACGTCGCGGCGACCGGCCCCTGGGGCCATGCCGGGGCGTTCTCGGACCTGCGCGCCTTCCTGCGCCACCACCTGAACCCGGTGGCCGGGCTCGAGGCCTATGCGCCCCAGGCGATCCTGCCGCCGCTCGACACCGACCTGCCCGACTGGACGATCATGCAGGACCCGGCCGAACGCGCGGCCATCGCCGCCGCCGTGCGGCTGGATCCGCCCGGCCTGTCGGAGGACGAGATCGGCGACCTGCTGGCCTTCCTTCAGGCGCTGACCGACGCCGACGCGCTGGCCGGCCGCCTCGGCATTCCCGACGCCGTGCCGAGCGGCCTGCCGGTGGACCGCTGAGGCGGCGCGGCCGGCCCCGCCCGGCCCCGCCCGGGCGCCGCTAGAACGGACAGGGCGCGTGGAACGCGATCTCGCGGCCGTTGTCGGGGTGGCGCAGGCGCAGGGTCTCGGAGTGCAGCATCAGGCGGGGAAAGGCGCGCGCGGGGCCGTCGGCATAGAACGGATCGCCCAGGATCGGATGGCCGAGCGCGCGCAGATGCACCCGCAGCTGGTGGCTGCGCCCGGTCAGCGGCGTCAGGCGCAGCCGGGCGGTGCCGCCCTCGCGCCCGATCACCGCCCAGTCGGTCCGGGCCGGGCGGCCGGTGGCGTGGCAGACCTTCTGCAGCGGGCGGTTCGGCCAGTCCACGATCAGCGGCAGGTCGATCGTGCCGCCCTCGGCCGCGGGCTCGCCCCAGACCCGGGCGATGTAGCTCTTCTGCGCCCCCCGCCGCTCGAACTGCAGGCCGAGGTGGCGCTGCGCCGCGGGCGAGAGGGCAAAGACCATGACGCCGGATGTGTCGCGGTCGAGGCGGTGGACCAGCAGCGCCCCGGGAAAGGCCGCCCGCGCCCGCGCCAGCAGGCAGTCGGCCAGATGCGGGCCCTTGCCGGGCACCGACAGAAGTCCCGCGGGCTTGTCCAGCACCAGCAGCGCGCGGTCGGCATGCAGGATCGAAAGGGGCCCCTCGGGCGGGGCATAGGCGGCACCGGTCATGCAGCGCAGGTGCGCGCCGCCGCCGGCGCCGTCAAGCCCCGCCGTCCGCCCGCTCCGCCGATCTCCCGCCGACGCCCACCGTCGCCGAGGCGGCGATCCAGCGCGCGCGGACGGCCGTCCTCCCGGCGCGGCTGCCCGAGCTCTCTTGCCGGGGGCCCGCTGGCCGATCGGCGCGGCCATCGTTGTTGCGGCCGGCCTGATCTGCCCCTTGCGGCAGGATCGGCCCTTGCGCTTGCGGGGTTCGCGATGAAGGCGCAGACGGGCCGGCGCATGCCGCCGCGCGCGACGAGCCCGCCCGAGGCCGCGGGGTTGACCGCCGCGCGGGGGGCCGCATCTGCTGCGTCGCGGGGATCGGGGGGGGGTGCGTGCGGATCGGTCTGGTGGTCAATCCGGTGGCGGGGCTCGGCGGGGCGGTGGGGCTGCGGGGCACCGACGGGCCCGGCACGGTGGCCGAGGCGCTGCGGCGCGGGGCGGTCCCGCAGGCCGGCGCGCGGGCGCGGCGGGCCTTCGGCGTGCTGGCGGCGGCCCGGCCGGGCGCGGCGGTCGCCGCGGCGCCCGGGGCGCTCGGCGCCGACTGGCTGGCGGGGCTCGCGCTTGAGGTGACGCCGCTCGACCTGCCCGCCGCAACCGGCACCGCGCGCGACACCCGCGCGGCGGTCGCGGCGATGGGCCCGGGTGCGCTGGTGGTCTTTGCCGGCGGCGACGGCACCGCGCGCGACGTGGCCGCGGCCCTGCCGCCGGGGGCGGCGATGCTCGGCATCCCCTCGGGCGTGAAGATGCACTCGGGGGTCTTCGCCGTCTCGCCCGAGGCGGCGGGGCGCCTTCTGGCCGACATCCTGGCCGACCCAGACCGCGTGGCCTGGACCGACGAGGCCGAAGTGGCCGACATCGACGAGGCGGCGCTGCGCGCGGGCACGATCGCGCCGCGGCTGTTCGGGCATGCGCGGGCGCCGCTGGCGCGCAGCCGCATGCAGGCGGCCAAGGGCAGCCCGCGGCGCGACGACGGCGCGGCGCTGGCCGCCGCAGCGCGCGAGGTCGCGGATGCGATGGCGCCGGGCGTCCTCTATGTCATCGGCCCCGGCACCAGCGCCGGCGCCGTGACCCGCGCGCTGGGCGAGGCGCCGACGCTGCTGGGCGTGGACGCCGTCCGCGACCGCCGCCGCATCGCGCGCGACGCCACCGCCGCGGCGCTCGAGCGGCTGGCGGGCGACGGGCCCGTGCGGCTGGTGCTGGGGGTGACGGGGCAGCAGGGCTTCCTGCTCGGCCGCGGCAACCAGCAGATCTCGGCCCCCCTGATCGCCCGGGCGGGGCGCGAGGGGCTGATCGTGCTGGCGTCCGAAGAGAAGCTGCGCCGCCTCGCCCAGCCCTGCCTGTGGGTCGATACCGGCGATCCGGCGCTCGACGCCGCGCTGACGGGCTTCGTGCGGGTGCACACCGGGCCGGGGCGGGCGATGCTGATGCGGATCGGCGCGGCCTGAACCCGGCGGCCACGGCACGGTTGATCCCTGCTGTGCGATATGCGAACATTTGTGCAATCGCGGCCCCGCCGGCCGCCGCCAGACCTGACAGGGAGAGAGCAGATGGCATCACGACCGCGCGCCCATCCATGGATGGCCAATTCGGCGCCCGGGGTTCTCGAGGGGATGCTGGCCGAGATCGGCGCGGCCTCGGTCGCCGAGGTGTTCGAGCAGATCCCCGCCGACCATTACCGCAAGGCGCCGCTGGTGCTGCCGCCGCAGCTCGCCTCGGAGCTGGAGCTGCGGCGCGAGCTGGTCGCGCGGCTGAGGCGCAACGAGGACTGCGAGCGCAACCTGTCCTTCCTCGGCGCCGGGGTCTGGCAGCACCATGTGCCTGCGGTGGTGGACGAGATCGTGGGCCGCACCGAGTTCCTGACCAACGTCTGGGGCAGCTACCAGTCCGACCACGGCCGCAACCAGGCCTGGTGGGAGTTCCAGAGCCAGCTCGGCGCGCTTCTCAACCTCGATGTGGTGCAGCTTCCCGTCTACTCCTGGGGCTGCGCCGCGGGCCACGCGATCCGCATGGCGGCGCGGATCACCGGGCGGCGCAAGGTGCTGGTGCCGGCGCTGTCCGACCCCGAGCGGCTGTCGGTGATCCGCACCTACTGCGAGCCGCCCGAGATGGCGGGCCACATCGCAGTGGTCACGGTGGCGGCCGACCCCACCTCGGGGCGGCTCGACCTGGCCGACCTCAGGGCCAAGCTCGGGCCCGATGTCGCGGCGGTGTATTTCGAGACCCCGGCCTATCTGGGCACCATCGAACTCGGGGCGGCCGAGATCGCCCGCGCCGCGCGCGCCGCCGGGGCCGAGACCATCGTGGGCGTGGACCCCGTCAGCCTGGGCGTGCTGGCCGCGCCGGGCGACTGGGGCGCCGACATCGTCACCGGCCCGGTGCAGCCGCTGGGCGTGCACATGAACTGCGGCGGCGGGGTCGGCGGCTTCATCGCCAGCCGCGACGAGGAACGCTATGTGCGCCAGTACAACGGCTTCCTCGTCTCGATCGCGCCCACGGCCGAGCCCGGGCAATGGGGCTTCGGCCTTGCCTCGTCGCACCAGACCTCCTACGGCGCGCGCGAGCACGGGCGCGACTGGACCGGCAACTCCACCTATCTCTGGGCGATCGCCGGGGCGGTCTACATGAGCCTGCTCGGCCCCGAGGGCTTCCGCGAGCTGGGCAACCTGATCGTCGCGCGCGCCCGCTACGCCCAGAGGCTGCTCGCGGCGGTGCCGGGGGTGCGGATCGTCTGGCCGGACACGACGTTCAAGGAGTTCGTCGTCAACTTCGACGGCACCGGCCGCAGCGTGGCCGAGATCAACGACGCCCTGCGCGCCCGCGGCATCTTCGGCGGCAAGGATCTGTCGGCCGAGCTGCCGGCGCTCGGCCAGTCCGCGCTGTGGTGCGTGACCGAGGTGCATTCCGCCGCCGACATCCGCCGCGCCGCGCAAACGCTGAAGGAGATCCTGCAATGACCGCCCCAAGGGAGTTTCACGCCGCCCGCTGGAACGAACCCCTCGTGATGCAGCTCGGCCGCCCGGGCGCGCGCGGCCAGCTTTTCCCCGCCCCCGAGCCCGAGGTGGCCGAGGCGGTGGGCGAGGGGCTGATCCCCGCCGCGGTGGCGCGCAAGGACCGTCCCCAGCTGCCCGAGATCACCGAGTTCGAGGCGCAGCGCCACTATCTGCACCTTTCCCAGATGACGCTGGGCATGATGGGCATCAGCCTGTTCGGCACCTGCACGATGAAATACAACTCCAAGACCGCCGAATACGCCGCCCAGCGGCCCGAGCTGGCCGAGGTGCACCCCTACCAGCACCCCGACACGCTGCAGGGCGTGCTCTCGATCCTCCACGAGTTCGACCAGATCCTGCGCGCGCTGTCGGGGATGGACCAGTTCGTGTTCCAGGCCGGCGGCGGGGCGGACGCGGCCTATACCATGGCCGCCGTGGCGCGCGCCTACTGGGCCGACCGCGGGCAGCTTGGCCAGCGGACCGAGATGGTCACCTCGATCCAGGCGCATCCCTGCAACCCGGCCACGGCCGCCGCGGCGGGCTTCAGGGTGATCAACCTGCCGCTCGAGGAGAAGGGCTATCCCTCGCTTCAGGCGCTGCAGGCGGCGGTGGGGCCGAACACCGCGCTGGTGATGATCAACAACCCCGACGACATGGGCATCTACAACCCCGAGATCCGGGAATGGACGAAGGCGGCGCACGCGGCCGGGGCGCTGATCTTCTACGACCATGCCAACTTCAACGGGGTGATGGGCAAGCTGTCGGCGCGCGAACTGGGCTTCGACGCCTGCATGTTCATGCTGCACAAGACCTTCGGCGCGCCCAAGGCGGGCGGCGGCCCGGCGGTGGGCGCCTACGGCTGCACCGCCGAGCTTGCGCCCTACCTGCCCGCGCCGGTGGTGCTGGAGCGCGCCGGCCACTATCTGCTCGACCATGACCGACCGAAATCCTGCGGCAAGATCCGCGAGTTCTGGGGGAACGTGCCGCAGGTGGTCAAGGCCTGGGCCTGGGCGCGGGCGATGGGGGCCGAGGGCATCCGGCTCGCCTCGGACATCTCGGTGGTGGCCAACAACTACATGGACAGGAAGCTGGCCGAAATTCCCGGCCTCCAGCGCAGCCACGACAACATCGCGGTGCGGCGCATGGAGATGACGCGCTGGTCGCTTGGCCCGCTGAAGGAGGAAACCGGGGTCGGAACCGTCGATTTCGCCAACCGGATGGCCGACTACGGCATCGACCCCTGGTGGATGAGCCACGAGCCCTGGATCGTGCCCGAACCCTTCACCCCCGAGGCGGGCGAATTGTGGTCGAAGGAGGACATCGACGCCTGGATCGCGGTGGTCGCCCGGATCGCGCGCGAGGCGCGGGAGTGCCCCGAGAAGGTCAGGACCGCGCCGCACAACCAGCCCGTCGCGCAGGTGAAGGGCGAGGTGTTCGACGACCCCGCGCGCTGGGCGATGACCTGGCGGGCCTTTTTGCGCAAGCACGGGGCCGAGGCCGCGCGCGGGGCCGCCTGAGGCGGCGCAAGGCCTGCCGGGGGCCCCCGGCCGTCGTCCGGGGGTGCCCATGCCGCGTGCAGCGTCAGTCGAACAGGACCGAAATGCCCTTCAGGTCGATCCGCGGCGGGCGGCCCAGCACGAGATCGGCGGTGACCTGCGCCGTCATCGGGCCGGCCGAGAACCCCATCCAGGGAAAGAGCGCAAGGAAGAAGCCGGACACGCCCGGCGCCGGGCCGATCAGCGGGCGCCAGTCGGCGGTGCCGTTGACGGTGGCAGCCCAGCTGCGCAGCGCACGCACGGCGGCGACGGCAGGCACCACCGCGGCCGCGGTGGCCATGTTGCCGGTCAGGCTGCGCGGGTCGGTGACGAGGTCGCCCGAGGGGCGGATGCGCGCGGCCCATCCGCCGCCGATGATCAGCCCGCCGTTCGGCGCCTGCTTGAGCGACAGCTTGCGCGCGGCGGAGTAGACGAGATGCGGCACCAGCGGGCCCACCGGCTCGGTCACCGTGACCTGGAGGGGGAAGCCCTCCAGCGCCACGCGGACGCCCAGCATCGCCGCCACCCGCGCCGCCGCGGCCCCGGCGGCGTTCACGACGCGGCCCGCGTTGATGTCGCCCGCCGGCGTCCGGGCGAGGAACCCGCCCGGGGCGGGTTCGAGCCCTTGAACCGGGGTCTGCGTCAGCACCCTTGCGCCGGCGCGAACGGCCGCCGCGGCGAAGGCGGGGGTGGCGCGCAGCGGATTGGCCTTGCCCTCGGCCCGGCAGAGCCCGCCGCCGATCGCGTCGGGGGCGAGGTAGGGGGCGACCGCGCGCAGCGCGTCGCGGTCGAGCAGTTCGGTCTCGACGCCTTCGGTCGCCTCTACCGCCGCCTTGGCCGCGACCGCGCGCAGCTGCGCCTCGGTCGTCGCCACCACGATCCCGCCCGTGCGGCGCACGTCGAGGTCGGCGCCGATCTCGGCGCCGATGGTCTGCCAGAGGTCGAGCGAGGCGCGCAAGAGCCGCAGCGTCGGCGCGTAGGCCCGCGCCCAGCCCTCGCCCAGACCGACGAATTCGGGATGCGGGATCTGCAGGTGCAGCGAACCCGCGTTGGTGCCCGAGGCCTGGGTGTTGAGGTCGCCGGCCTCGGCGAGGATCACGCCCGCGCCCTCGCGCGCCAGGAAATATGCGGTGGCGGCGCCCACCAGCCCGCCGCCCACCACGAGCACATCCGTCTTCATCGCCTCACCCGCCCCCGGCCGCGCCGCGGCCCGGCACCACGACGGCCGCGCCGCGGCCCGACCGAAAGGACCGACCCATGACCAAGACCTTCACGGGCAGCTATACAGTGACGATCACGCCCTTCACCGAGGGGGGCGAGGCGATCGACTATCCCGCCTGGCGCCGCTTCCTCGACTGGCAGCTGGCCGAGGGCGTGCCCGGCATCATCATCCTCGGCACCACGGGCGAGTTCCTGACGATCTCGGACACCGAGCGCGCGGCCTTCGTCGCGGCGACGGTCGAGCACATCGCCGGCCGCATCCCGGTGCTGGTGGGCAGCATGAACGCCTACACCCCGAACGCCGTGCGCTACTCGCGCCAGGCGCAGGACCTTGGCGCCGACGGGCTGATGATCCTCCCGCCCTACTACTACACCCCGACCGAGGACGAGATCTTCAACTACTACAAGGCGATCTGCGAGGGCTGCGACCTGCCGGTCATGCTTTACAACAACCCCTTCACCTCGAACGTGGACATGAGCGCGAAGCTCGTCGGCCGGCTGGCGAAGGCCTTTCCGCAGATCCGCTACATCAAGGAGGCGAGCCAGCGGATCGAGCGCATCCACGCGATCATCGTGGAAAGCGAGGGGCTGATGAACGTCTGGGCCGGGCAGCAGGTGCTCGAATCCTACAAGATGGGCGCGAAGGGCTACGTCAACCCCTACGGCAACTACATCCCCCGCGCCTCGGTGAAGTTCGTCGAATGGGCCGAGCAGGGCCGGTGGGACGATGTCTGGGCCGTGCAGCGCATCATCCAGAAGTTCGACGCGATCATCACCGAGGGGCATCCGCTCTACGGCCATCAGTGCTATTCCAAGGCGCTGGCGGCCGCGCAGGGCTACCCCGTGGGCGACGTGCGCCCGCCGATCACCACCTTCGCCAGCCTCGGCGAGGAGGGCCGCGCGCGGGTGGCCCGCATGGTGCCGCTGATGCGCGAGCTCGACGCGGTGGTGGCCGCCATCGAGGGGCGGAAGGCCGCGGCGGAATAGCCGCGCCGCCCGCCGCGGGGGGGCGACCGGGCGCGCCCTCATCGGATGTAGGCGGCGCCGTTGATGTCAAGCGTCGCGCCCGTCAGGTGGCGGGCGCGGCCCGTGGCGAGGAACACCGCCAGCGCCGCGATCTCCTCGGGCGGCACCCATTCGCCCATGGGCAGCGTCGCCGTCACCGCGGCCGCCCCGCCGGTGCGCGCGGCGGCCTCGGCGCTCATCTGCGTGTCCACCACCCCGGGCGAGATGACATAGGCCAGGATGCCCTGCGCGGCGTGGTTGCGCGCGACCGTCTTGGTCGCGGCCGCGATGGCGGCCTTCGAGGCGGCATAGGCGATGGCCCCGGGGTTCGAGGTGCCGCGCGTCGTCACCCAGCTGCCGATCCCGACGATCGCGCCGCCCCGGCCCGCCGCCAGCCAGCCGCGCACCGCATGGCGCATCAGCCGCGCGGGGGCGAGCGCGTTGACCGCCCAGGCCTCGGCCCAGACGGCATCCCATTCCTCCACGGGGTCGGCGATGCCGCCCGACTGGCGCATCACCGCGGCGTTGTTCACCAGCACATCGATGCGCCCGTCCGCCGCGGCCTCGGCCCAGAACCGGTCCACCGCGGCCATGTCGGCGAAGTCGGCGGCGATCAGCCGCGCCTGCCCCGGGCCGGCGCCCGCCACCGCGGCCTCTGCCCCTGCCCGGTCGCGGCCGTATTGGGCGATGACGCGGGCGCCCGCGGCCAGCATCGCCGCGGCGATGGCCGCGCCGATGCCCTTGGAGGCGCCGGTGACGATGACTGTCCTGCCGTCGAGGTCGGCCATGGGGATGCCCTCAGCTGCGGGTGACGAAGGGTTTGCCGCGCAAGGCGGGGTTGGCGCGGGCATAGGGGGCGGGGATGCGCAGCTCCTCGCCCAGCGCCACAGCGGCGCGCCAGGTCCAGCGCGGGTCCCACAGCATGCCGCGCGCCAGCGCCACGGCATCGGCCTGCCCGGTGGCAAGGATCGTCTCGGCCTGCACCGGGTCGGTGATCTGCCCCACCGCGATCACCGGAAGGTCCGCCCCCCCGCGCATCGCCGCGGCGAACCCCACCTGATAGCCCGGCCCGACCGTCAGCCTCTGGCGCTGGTCGAGCCCCCCCGAGGAGACATGGATCGCCGCGCAGCCCAGCGCCTTCAGCGCCCGCGCAAGCGCGACCGACTGCGCGGGATCCCAGCCGCCCTCGATCCAGTCGGTCGCCGAAATCCGCACGATCACCGGCCGGTCGGCCGGAAAGGCCGCGCGCACCGCCGCGAACACCTCGAGCGGAAAGCGCATCCGGTTCTCGAGGCTGCCGCCGTAGGCATCGGTCCGCAGGTTGGTCAGGGGCGACAGGAACTGATGCAGCAGATAGCCGTGCGCGGCGTGCAGCTCGACCAGGTCGAACCCCGCCCGCCCCGCGCGCGCCGCGGCCGCGGCGAAGGCGTCGCGGACGCGCCCGAGCCCGTCCGCATCGAGCGCCCGGGGCGCGGGCCAGCCGGGCAGGTAGGGCAGCGCCGAAGGCGCCTCGGTCGGCCAGCCGCCGCCGTCGGGCTCAAGCCGGCCGCCGCCCAGCCAGGGGGCGACCGTGCTGCCCTTGCGCCCCGAATGCGACAGCTGGATGCCCAGCTTCCCCTCGCCCACCGACCGGCAGAACGCCACGATCCGCGCGAACCCCGCCTCGCAGGCGTCGGAGTAAAGCCCGGTGCAGCCGGGCGTGATGCGCCCCTCGGGGCTGACCGCCGTCGCCTCGGCCAGGATCAGGCCGGGGCCGCCCAGCGCGAACTGGCCGAGATGGACGAGGTGCCAGTCGCCCGGCACCCCGTGCTCGGCCGAATACTGGCACATCGGTGCCACCACGACCCGGTTGGGCAGCACGACCCCCCCGAGCGCGAGGGGGCTGAACAGGCGGCTGGCCATGGCGGGGCTCCCATGATTTCCGTTGAACGGCGGCTGTCGTGCGGTATAGTAACATTTGTTCGCAAGGGGAACACCCTGGCCGGAAACGAGGAGCGCATCATGACCGGACTGACCGTCGCCGCCAGCACCTTTCCGTTCCTCTATTCGCACGCCGGCCTCGACGCGCTGAAGCATCTCCATGGCCTCGGCTTCCGCAGGTTCGAGATGATGATCTTCCCGCCGCACTGCTGGCCGCGCGAGCTTTCGGTGCGCGAGCGCAAGGCCTACCGCGACTGGCTGGCGGGCGAGGGCCTGGCGCTGACCTCGTTCTGCTACCCGCTGCTCGACAACAACCCCAACGGGGTCGACCGGCTGATGCGGCACTACACGCTCGACCGCTACCGCGAGGCCATCGACCTCGCGGCAGAGTGGGCATGCCCCTATGTCGTGGCGATCCCGGGGCCGGTGAACAGCCTGATCAACCCGCCGCACAAGTGGATGCTCGACTGGTTCGTCGAGGGGATGACCGCGCTTGTCGCCCATGCCAAGGGCACCGGCGTGCAACTGCTGCTCGAGAACGTGCCCTTCACCTTCCTGCCCTCGGCGCAGGACATGAAGGATACGGCGGGGCTGATCGGCCCCGAGGTCGGCGTCAACTTCGACATCTGCAACTCGGCCTACATCCGGGAGGACCCGGCGGCGGCGATCCGCCTGCTGGGGCCGCTGGTGAAGAACGTGCACATCTCCGATTCGGGCTATGGCGAGTTCAAGCATGCGCGGCTGGGCACCGGCATCGTCCAGCCCGGGCCGGCGGCGGCGGCGCTGCGGGACATCGGCTATGCCGGCGCCACCGTGCTCGAGATCATCACCGATGCGCTGGCGCCGGGGGCCGACCCGGATGCGGACATCCGCGCCAGCCGCGCGATCCTGGCCGAACACGGCTGGGCCGCCGAGGGCTGAAGGCGGGCGCGCTTCCGGCGCCCCCCGGGGCTGCACCCCGGGGCTACGGCATCCCGGCGTCGATGGGCAGGATCATGCCGGTGAGGTTCGCCGTGGCATCCGAGGCGAGCCACAGCGCAGCGGCCGCCACATCCGCCGCGGTCGCGATGCGCTTCAGCGCGGTGGCCCCCGCCATCTCGGCCAGCGCCGCGTCCGGTGCGGGCATGCCCTGCCCGTGGCGGGTGAGCAGGCGGCCCATCAGCGCCTCGGTCGCGATCGGACCGGGGGCCAGCGCGTTCACGCGGGTGCCCTGCGGCCCGAGGTCGAGCGCCGCGGCGCGGGTGATGCCCACCACCGCATGTTTCGAGGCGGTGTAGAGCACCTGCTTCGGATGCGCCCTGCGGCCGTTGAGCGAGGCCATGAGGATGGCCGAGCCGCGCCCGCTGGCCGCCAGCGCCCCGGCGAAGGCCCCCACCGTCGCCGCCACGCCCCAGCTGTTCACCGCCATCACCCGCGCCCATTCGGCCCCGTCGAGCTCGGCCATGCCGCGCCACGGCGGCACCACCCCGGCATTGGCCACCACCACGTCCACCGCCCCGAGCCGGTCGGCCAGCGGCCGCAGCCGCTCGAGCGCGTCCGGCGCGCCGAGGTCGGCGGCAAACCCCTCCCACCCTGCGGGCAGACCGGCCAGCGCCGGCTCGAGGTCGACCACCGTGATCGCGGCCCCCGCCCCCGCGAGGGCCTCGGCGATCGCCCGGCCAAGGCCGCGGCTGCCCCCCGTGACCACCGCCCTGCGGCCGTCGAGCGCGCGCGCTGCTGTCATGTTGCGTCCTTTCGTCCCGCCCTGTAGCCTTCGCGCAGCATACGCACATTTGTTCGCCATGTGAACGGGCGGGGAGGCGGGAGGATCATGCGCGTGGTGGTTCTGGGGGCCGGGTCGATCGGGCTCTCGTTTGCCGCGGTGTTTGCCGACCACGGCCACGGCGTCGCCCTGGCCGAACCCGACCCCGACCGCCGCGCGGCGGCCCCCGAGGGGATCGCGGCGCAGGCCGAGGCCATCGCCCTGGCGGGGTTGGCCCGGGGGCTGGCCGGCCCGGTCGAGCTGCTGGCCGATGCTGCCCCTGCGCTGTCCGCCGCCGATCTGGTGGTCGAGGCCGGGCCCGAGCGGCTGGAGGCGAAGCAGGCGATCTTCGCGGGGCTTCTGGCCGGGGCGGGGCCGCAGACGATCCTTGCCACCGCGTCCTCGGCCATCGCCATGTCGCGCATCCTGCCCGACCCGGCCCAGCAGGCGCGCGCGCTGGTGGCCCACCCCGTGAACCCGCCCGCCGTGCTGCGCATGATCGAGCTTGTCCCCGCCCCCGGCACCCTGCCCGGCACGCTCGACCGCGCCGCGGCCCTGTTCGGCGCCGCGGGCTTCCATGCCGTCCGGCTCGGGCGCGAGATCGAGGGCTTCGTGCTGAACCGCCTGCAGGGCGCCGTGCTGCGCGAGGCCTACCGGCTGGTGGACGAGGGCGTGACCGATGTCGCGGGGATCGAGGCGGTGATGCGCCTCGGCCTCGGGCCGCGCTGGGCGCTGTCGGGGCCGTTCGAGACCGCCGAGCTCAACACCCCCGGCGGCATCGCTGCCCATGCGGCGCGGATGGGCCCGGCCTACCGGCGGATGGGCGAGGCGCGGGGCGAAACCGGCTGCGACTGGCGCCCCGAGCTCGTGGCGCGCGTCGAGGCGCAGCGCCGCGCCCTGCTGCCCGAGGCCGACCTGCCCGCGCGCGTCGCCTGGCGCGCCCGGGCCGTGGCGCGGCTGGTGGCCTTCCGCGACGGGCTTGCCGGGGACCGCGATGGCACCTGATGCGACGTTCCGCTTCGACGGCCGCCCGGTGGCGGCGCGGCCCGGCCAGTCGCTGGCCGCGGCGCTGACCGAGGCCGGCATCCGCGCCTTCCGCGAAACCGCCAAGGGCGCGCGCCGCGGCATCTTCTGCGGCATGGGCGTGTGCCAGGACTGCCTCGTGACGGTAAACGGCCAGCCCAACCGCCGCGCCTGCATGACGCCCGCCGCGCCGGGGCTCGAGGTGGCGACGCAGGCGGCCTTCGCCCGGCTCGACCCCGGCGCCACGCTGCCCGAACGCCCGCCCGCCCGCAGCATCGCGCCCGACGTGCTGGTGATCGGCGGCGGCGCGGCGGGCCTTGCGGCGGCGGCGGCGGCGGCGCGGGCGGGCGCCTCGGTCGTGGTGCTGGACGAGCGCAAGGTGGGCGGGGGGCAATACTACAAGCAGGCCGCCGCCGACGCCCCGCTCGACCCCCAGCAGGCCGCGGGCGCCGCGCTGATCGCCGAGGCGCGGGCCGCGGGGGCCGAGATGATGGGCGGGGTCGAGGTGTGGGGGGCCTTCGACGGCCTTCTGTTCCTGGCCGAGGTCGCGGGCGGCGCGCTGGTCGCGCGGCCGCGCACCGCCATCGTCGCCACCGGCGCTTACGAACGCCCGCGCATGGTGCCGGGCTGGACGCTGCCCGGCGTGATGACCACGGGCGCCGCCCAGACGCTGTGGCGCAGCTATCGCACGCTGCCGGGGCGGCGGGTGGCGGTGGCGGGGTCGGGGCCGCTGAACGTGCAGGTGGCGCTGGAACTGGCCCGCGGCGGCGCCGAGGTGGCGCTTGTGGCCGAGGCGACAGGCCACCCCCTGCTGCGGCCCGCGGCGGCGGCGGCGATGGCGCTGACGGGCCCGCGGCTGACGCTGCAGGGGCTGGCCATGCTGGCCGGGCTTCGGCGCCGCGGCGTGCCGGTGCGCTACGGCCTGACGCTCGATGCCGTCGAGGCCGCGGAGGGCGGCGCGCTGCGCGCCACCTTCTCCGACGGGCGGTCGGTGACGGTGGACGCGGTTCTGATGAACGACGGCTTCGAGCCGCAGAACGAGATCCTGCGGCTCCTCGGCGCGGGGATGGACTGGGATCCGGCGGTGGGCCATCTGCGCGCCCGCCGGGGCGAGGACATGCAGACGACCGTCCCCGGCCTTTACGCCGCGGGCGACTGCGCCGGCCTAGGCGGCGCGCCCGCGGCGGTGGCCGAGGGGCGCATCGCCGGGGCCTGCGCGGCAGCGGCCTGCGGGCACGGCGACGCCTGGGACCTGTTCGCCGACCGCCGGGCGCTGGCCCGTCACCGCCGCTTCCAGCGCGCGCTGTGGCGGATGCATTCGGCCGCGCCGCGCCCGCTCGACGATGCGCCCGACGCCACCATCCTGTGCCGCTGCGAGGAGATCACGCTGGGCGAGGTGCGCGCGGGCCTGGCCGACGGGCCCGGCCATGTCGGCACGCTCAAGCGCGCGACCCGCGTCGGGATGGGGCGCTGCCAGGGCCGCTATTGCGCTGCCCCCGCCGCGCGCATGGTCGCCGCCGCCACCGGCCGGCCGATGGAGGATGTCAGCCTCTTCGCCCCGCGCGTGCCGATCAAGCCCGTGAGCATCGCCGCGATCCTTGCCGCGCAGGAGGCGGTCGATGGCAGCGCCTGACCTGCTGGTGATCGGCGGCGGCATCGTCGGGCAGACCGCCGCGATCCGCGCCGCCGAGGCGGGGATGCGCGTGCGGCTGGTCGATGCCGGGGTGAACGCGGGCAGCACCGCCAACGCCGGCAGCCTGCACGTGCAGCTGCAAAGCCGCTTCATCCGCCTCTTCCCCGAGCTGGCGCCGAACGTCGAGGCCTCGCTGCCGCTCTACCTTGCCGCGGTGCGCGAGTGGGAGCGGCTCGAGGCCGCGCACGGCCCCTTCGAGCTGGTCCGCCAGGGCGGCCTCATGCTGGCCGAGGGCGCCGAGCAGATGCGCTTTCTCGAGGGCAAGGCGGCGCGCGAGGCGGCGCGGGGGCTGTCGGTCGAGCTGCTCGACCGCCCCGCGCTGGACCGGCTGGCGCCCTGGCTCGGCCCGCAGATCGTCGGCGCCGAGCTCTGCCGCGACGAGGGCAAGCTGAACCCGCTTGTCGCCAACCGCGCCCTGCGGGCCCGCGCCGCGGCGCTGGGGGTCGAGATGCGGGCCGACCGCATCGTGGCGCTCGAGGCCGGGGCGGGGGTGGCGGCGCGCGGGGCCTCGGGCGCGGTGCATGCTGCGCGGCAGGCGATCGTTGCGGCGGCCTGGGGGGCGGGGGCGCTGGTGGCGCCGCTCGGCCTGGCGCTGCCGGTGCGGGCGGAACCCTTGCACATGAACATCACCGAACCCGGCGCGGCGCAGATCGGGCATCTCATCCAGCATGCCGAACGCTCGATCACGCTCAAGCAGTTCGCCTCGGGCCAGATCGTCATCGGCGGCGGCTGGCCGGCCGAAAGCCGGGGCGACTGGGCGACGCCTGCGGTGCGGGCCGCGTCGCTTCTGGGCAACGTCGCGCTGGCGGCGCGTCTGGTGCCGGCGATCGCGGGGCTGCGGGTGATCCGAACCTGGGCGGGGATGAACACCACCGCCGACGGCCGGACGGTGCTGGGCCGCCTGCCCGCCGCACCGTCCGTGATCCTGGCGGTGCCGGGGGATGCGGGCTATACGCTGGGGCCGCTTGCGGGGCGGATCGCGGGCGAACTGGCGGCCGGCCTGCCCGCGGCCGAGGATATCGCACCGCTTTCGCCCGCGCGTTTCGCGGCGCCCGTCCGCCTCGGCGCGTCAGCCGTCCGCCTCAGCGCTTGAGCGCCTGGCTGATGTTGCCCGCAGTCTCGAGCAGCCGCGGCAGGATGTCGCGCACCATCGTCTCGGGCGTCGCGCGCACCGAGGGCACGCCCACGTTGATCGCCCCCACCAGCCCGCCCGCGCTGTTGCGCAGCGGCACGGCGACCGAGATGAGGCCGATCTCGAGCTCCTGATCCACCAGGCACCAGCCCTTGGCGCGCACGTCCTCGAGGATGCGGCGAAACTCGTGCCGGTTGGTCACCGTGCGGTCGGTCAGGGGCGTCAGCGGGATGTTCTGGATGATGCCCGGCCAGTGCCCCGGCGGCTGCTCGGCCAGCAGCACGCGCCCCGTCGCGGTGCAGTGCGCCGGAAAGCGCGCGCCCACGGTGATGCCCACGCTGATGACGCGGTGATACTGCGCGCCCGAGACATAGACCACTTCGAACTTGTCCAGCACCGCGGCCGAGACCGATTCGCGGATCTCCTCGGAGAGATGGTCGATGAAGGGCCGCGCGATGTCCCAGGCGCCCTTGGAGGACAGCACCGAATAGCCGAGCTCGAGCACCTGCGGGGTGAGGTCGAACAGCTTGCCGTCGGCCACCGCATATCCCTCGTGCACCAGCGTGAGCAGGATGCGGCGGGCGCCGGCGCGGGTGTTGCCGGTCTCGGCGGCGACCTCGGACAGGGTCATCTTGCGGCGGGTGCGGTTGAAGGCGCGCAAGACCTCGAGGCCGCGGGCGAGCGAGCTGACATAGTCGCGCGGGTTCAGCTCGCCGGCCTCGCCGTCGTCGGCCCAGCCCGGCGCCGCCGTCATCAGGCCCGTCCGCGCAAGGGGTCTGCCCACCGTCGCGGGCCCTTCGTCGCCTGTGGATGCATCTTCGGCCATGCCCGTTTCATCCCGTCTCCGGCCCGACCTGACCGGGCCGCCGCCTCGCCTAGCACATGTGGCGGCCGCGTTGCATCAGTGAATCGGGCAGAAATCGCTTGCCATGGCAGCCGGCGTCGGTGTTATATCGAACAAGAGTGCGCTATGTGAACATTTTCGCCGCTCATCGGGAGGAACCAGAATGACGGGTCAGAAACCCTTCGGTCTTACGCGCCGCCACGCCCTTGCGGGCCTTGCAGCCACCTCGGCGCTCGCCGCCGTTCCGTTCCGCGCCGCCGCGCAGACGGTGACGCTGCGCTGGTGGTCGCCGCAGGCCGCGCCGGCCCAGCTCGAGGCCTATCTGGCGCAGATCGCCGCCTTCGAGGCGCTGCATCCGGGCGTCAAGGTGACCTTCGAAAAGACTTCGGACGAGGGCTATGCGCCCCAGCTTGCCGCGGCCTTCGCCTCGGGCGACGTGCCCGACGTGGTCACGCATCTGCCGTCCTTCGCGGTGCAGACCTATTATGCCAACGGCCTGATCGAACCCTTCGACGAGGTGATCGAGGCGATCGGGGTGGACAACTACTATCCCGGCGCGAACGAGGTGTTCCGCACCCCCGACGGCAGGCATTGCGCCACCGGCATCGGCAACTCGGCGGCCAACATGCTGTGGGTCCGCCGCGACCTGATGCGCGACGCCGGCATCGACAAGATCCCCGAGACCTGGGACGAGCTGCGCAGCGCCTGCCGGAAGATGCAGAAGGGCGGGATCTTCGGCGCGCCCCTGCCCTACGGCCGCAACGGGATGACCTCGCTCATCTTCATCGGCGTCATCCACCAGGCCGGCGGGCAGGTCTTTACCCCCGATCTCGAGATCGCGCTGGACAGCGACGCCACGCGCAACGCGCTCGAGTTCTACAAGTCGATGCGCGAGCTCTGCCCGCCGGGCGCGACCAACTACTCCTGGGGCGAAAGCCTGACCGCCTTCGTCTCGGGCGCGACCGCGACCGGCATCTACACCGGGCGGGTGCTGATCAACGTCGCCACGCAGAACCCGGCGCTGGCCGACGAGATCACCTGCGCCACCTATCCGCGCCTCTCGACCGACGTTGCGCCCTGGACGTTCAACGACTTCGCGTCGGTGTTCATCCCCGCGCAGTCGCGCAACAAGGACTGGGCCAAGCGCTTTGCCGCCTTCATCTTCGACGCGCCGGGCTACATCCGGCAGCTCCATGCCGCGCCGGGGCATGTGCTGCCGGTGCTGCGCACCATCGGCGAGAACCCCGCCTACCTCGACAACCCCATCATCCAGAAATACAAGCCCGAGGTCGAGCTGATGTCGGCCTCGGCGGCGGGCGGCTTCAACCTCGGCTACGAGAGCGCCGCGCACCGGTCGAACGCCAAGGCCGGCGAGATCATCGCCGCCCATGCCATCGCCGACATGGTGCAGCGGGTGGTGCTGAACAACGAAAGCGCGGATGCCGCGATCGCCGAGGCGGTCCGGGCGATCGACGCCATCATGAAGGCCTGACGGCCTGACGGCCGCAGATCGCGGCGGGCGCCCCGGCCGGGCGCCCGCCGCCTCTGAACGGGGGTTCCCATGCCAGCGCCGCGACCGACCGCGCTCGAACGGCAGTATGCGCGTCTGGGCGTTCTGCTGATCGCCCCGACCGTGCTCGTGTTCTGCGCCGTGATCGTCTATCCGCTGGTGTCGGCGATCTACCTCAGCCTGTTCCAGATCTTCACGCCCACGCTGCAGGGCTCTTGGGTCGGCCTCGACAACTACCGCGCCCTTCTGGCGCGCGGCGAGTTCTGGACCTCGCTGCAGAACAACCTGATCTGGACGGTCGGCACCCTGACGCTGCAGATCCTGTTCGGCGTCGCGATGGCGCTGGTCCTGCACCAGAACCTGTGGTTCCGCAGCCTCGCCCGCAGCCTGATCCTGTTTCCCTATTTCGTCTCGACCGTGGTCGCGGTGCTGGTGTGGAAATGGGTCTTCAACGACCTCTACGGCATCCTCAACCACTTCATGCTGACCCTCGGGATCATCGACTGGCCGATCGACTATCTCGGCACCATGCCCAACGCGATGATCTCGATCATCCTGGTCGGCGCGTGGAAATACTTCCCCTTCGTGGTGATCGCGGTGCTGGCGCGGCTCCAGACCATTCCCGAGGCGCTTTACGAGGCCGCCCGCATCGACGGCGCCGGACCCGTTGCGCGGTTCTTCGACATCACCCTGCCGCAGCTGCGCGAGGTGCTCGTCGTCATCATCCTGCTGCGCGCGATCTGGGACTTCAAGGAATTCGACCTGATCTACCTGATGACCGGAGGCGGCCCCGTGATCGCCACCCAGACCCTGCCGCTCCTGGTCTACAAGGAGGCCTTCGCGGTGAACCAGATGGGCATGGCCTCGGCCTATGCGGTGGTGATGATGGCGATCATGCTTGCGTTCATGATCGTCTACATCCGCCGCACGCGGGAGCGCGGCTGATGGCCCGGCGCGTCCTGTTCAACCTCTTTGCCTGGAGCATCGTGCTGGCGGTGGCCTTCCCGCTGTTCTGGATGATCGTGACCTCGGTCAAGCCGCAGTTCGAGCTGTTCCGCCGCCCGCCCACCTTCCTGCCCGACACGGTGACGTTCGAGCATTACCGGACGCTGCTCGCGCGGACCAACTTCATGATCTACTTCCGCAACTCGGTGATCCTGTCGACCGTGACGACGTTCGTGGTGGTGTTCCTGGCCACGCTCGGCGCCTACAGCCTGGTGCGGTTCCGCTATCGCGGGCGCGAAAGCCTCGCCTTCCTGGTGCTCTTCACCTACCTGCTGCCGTCGGTGGTGCTGATCATCCCGCTCTATCTGATGCTCGTCAGCCTCGGGCTGTCGAACACGATCCTGAGCCTTGTCATCGCCTACACGACCTTCGCGCTGCCCTATGCGCTGTGGCTGCTGCGGTCGTTCATGGCGGGCGTGCCCGAAGATCTCGAGTCCGCCGCGCTGGTCGACGGGGCAAGCCGCCTTGGCGCCTTCCGCGACGTGATCCTGCCGCAGCTGCTGCCCGGCATCATCTCGACCGCGCTGTTCACCTTCATCCTGTCGTGGAACGAATACCTCTATGCGCTGGTGCTGGTGAACTCGGACGGCGCGCGGCCGCTGACCACGGGCGTCATGTCGATGCTGATCTCGGCCTTCAACATCGAGTGGTCGCTGCTGATGGCCGCCTCGGTGATGATGTCGGTGCCGCTGATCGTGGCCTTCGCCTTCCTGCAAAGCTATCTGACCCGCGGTTTCGGCGCCGGCGGGGTAAAGGGATAACCCATGGCCGATGTCGAGTTCCGCAAGGTCCGCAAGGCCTGGGGCAAGGTCGTCGGGGTCGCCGACCTCGACCTGTCGATCCGCGCGGGCGAATTCGTCTCGCTGCTGGGGCCTTCGGGCTGCGGCAAGACCACGACGCTGCGCATGCTGGCGGGGCTCGAGTTCCCCACCTCGGGCGAGATCCGGATCGGCGGCCGGACGGTGAACGACCTTGCGCCGGGCCAGCGCGACATCGCGATGGTGTTCCAGTCCTATGCGCTCTATCCGCACATGACGGTCGAGGAGAACATCGCCTATCCGCTGAAGAAGCGCGGCGTGCCGCGGGGCGAGCGCGGGCCGATGGTGGCGCGGGTGGCCGAGATGCTGCAGCTCGGGCCGCTTCTTGGGCGCAAGCCGCGCGAGCTGTCGGGCGGCCAGCAGCAGCGCGTGGCGCTGGGCCGGGCGCTGGTGCGCGACCCCAAGGTGTTTCTGCTCGACGAGCCGCTGTCGAACCTCGACGCCAAGCTGCGCGGCCACATGCGCGCCGAGCTGGTCGAGCTGCACCGGCGGCTCGGGCGCACGATGGTCTATGTCACCCACGACCAGCTCGAGGCGATGACGATGTCGGACCGCATCGCCATCCTGGAGGGCGGCGTGCTGCAGCAGTTCGCCCCGCCGCAGGAGGTTTACCGCGAACCCGCCAACCGCTTCGTCGCGGGCTTCATCGGCACGCCTTCGATGAACCTGATCGACGGGCAGCTGGCGCAGACCGGCGGGCGCTGGCGGTTCGAGGCGCCGGGGCTTGCGCTCGAGCTTCCCGCGCTGCCGCCCGGCACGCCCGGCGGCGAGGCCTGCCTCGGCCTCCGCCCCGAGCACATCGCCTTCGGCAGCGGCCCCCTCGAGGCGCGGGTGGCGCTGGTCGAGGAGACGGGGCACGAGACCATCGTGGTCGTCGAACTGCCGGGCGGCCTGCGGCTGACGGGCCGGACCGCGCCCGGCATGGCCCTGCGCCCGGGCGAGGCCCTGCGCATCGCGCCCGATGCCGCGCAGGCGCATCTGTTTGCGGCCGGCCCGTCGGGGCGCCGCCTGAATGCCCCGGCTGCCGGCCCCGGCCGCGCGGCCGCATCCGTTTCCGTGCCCGCCAGCGCGGCCCATGCAGGAGAGCCAAGTTGAACCGTTCGTCAGTCGCCTGGGCGGGCCCGATGCCCGCCATCACCACACCCTTCCACGCCGATCTGTCGATCGACGAGGACGGGTTCGCCGCCAACATCGACCGCCTCTATCGCGCCGGCGCCACGGGCATGATCGTCGCCGGCTGCACCGGCGAGTTCTGGGCGCTCACGATGGCCGAGCGCGCGCAGCTTGCCCGGCTGGCGGTGCAGGCCGGCCGCGGGCGCGGCCCCGTGATCCTGGGCACCGGGGCGATCACCCCGGGCGAGGTGATCGAGCAGATCCACGCCGCGAGAGAGGCCGGGGCCGACGGCGTGCTGGTGATGCCGCCCTACTTCGTGCATCTGACGCCATCCGAGACGATCGCGCATTTCGAGGCGGTGGACGCCCGGGCGGTGCTGCCGGTCGTGCTCTATAACATCCCCGGCAACGCCGGGAACGCGATCACGCCCGAGCTGGCCGACATCCTGGCCGATCTCGACCATGTCGTGGCGATCAAGGAGTCCTCGGGCGACTGGACCAATTTCCACGCCACCCTCTGCCGGGTCAAGGACCGCATCCGGGTCTATTGCGGCCCGTCGTCGCTGTTCGGGGTCGCGGCGACGCTGGCGGGGGCCGACGGGCTGATCGACTGCTTTCCCAACGTCTGGGACGGCTGCCTCGACCTCTGGCACGCCCCCCGCGCCGGGCGGATGGACGAGGCCTGGGCGCTGCAGCGCACCGGGATCGAGATGACCGCGCTCTTCACCGGCGAGGGCCGCACGCTCTACCCCGCCACCAAGGCGGCGATGAACCTTGCAGGGCTGCCGGGCGGCGGGGTGCCGCGGCCGCCGCTGCGGCCGCTGGCGGGGGCGCCGCTGGCGGGGCTCGAGGCCGGGATGGCGCGGCTGCTGGACGCGCCGCGGGCGAAGGTGGCCTGATGGACCTCGGGATCCGCGGCCGCAGGGCCGTCGTCACCGCGGCCAGCAAGGGCCTTGGCCTGGCCGCCGCGCGGGCGCTGGCGCGCGAGGGCGTGGCGCTGACCATCAACGCCCGCTCGCCCGAGGCGCTTGCGGCCGCGGCGGCGGACATCCGGGCCGAGTTCGGCGTGCCGGTCGCCACCGTCGCCGCCGACGTCACCACCGCCGAAGGCCGCGCCGCGATTCTGGCCGCGGCGGGGGACGCGGTGGACATCCTCGTGAACAATCCCGGGGTGCGGCAGGTGCCCACGCCCTACGCGCAGATCTCGCCCGAGGACTGGCGCCACTGGCTCGAGGTGCATTTCCTGTCGAGCGTGGAGATGATCCAGGCGGTGGCGCCGGGCATGGCGGCGCGGCGCTTCGGCCGCATCGTCAACCTGAGCGTCAGCTTCATCAAGTTTCCGCAGGTCGGCTTTGCCCATTCCCACGCCGCGCGGCTGGCGCTGTCGGGCGCGGTGGCGGCGATGGTGCGCGAGCTTCTGCCGCACAACGTCACCATCAACACCGTCTGCCCCGGCCTGTTCGACACCGAGGCGCTGCACACCAACCTGCACGGCCACGCCCGGCGCGGCAACACCACCTACGAGGCGATCGTCGCCGACCGGCTGCGCGGCTGCCCCGCCGGCCGCTTCGCCGACCCCGCCGAATGCGGCGACCTGATCGCCTTTCTCTGCTCGGCGCAGGCGGGGTTCATGTCGGGGCAGAACATCGTCAACGACGGCGGCGTGTATCAGGGGCTTTTCTGATGAAGGTGGCGATGGTCTCGGGCGCGGGCCGCGGCCTTGGCGCGGCCATCGCCGAGCGGCTTCTGGCCGAGGGCTGGACGCTGTCGCTGGGCCTGCGCGACCCGGCGCAGGCGCGGCGCTTTGCCGATGCGGGCGACCGGGTGGCCGCCTTCCGCTTCGAGGCGACCGACCCCGCCGCCGCCGCGCCGTGGGTCGAGGGCACGCTGGCGCGCTTCGGCCGGCTCGATGCGCTGATCAACAACGCGGGCATCCTGCGGGTGGTGGATTTCGAGCAGGGGTCCGAGGAGGACCTCGATGCGCTGTGGGCGGTGAACGTCAAGGCGCCGTTCCGGCTGATCCGGCTGGCGCTGCCGCATCTGCGCCGGGCCGGGCAGGGCCGCGTCGTCAACATCGCCTCGACCGATGCCAAGCGCTACCGCGCCGGGGTGTCGGTGGGCTACACCATGTCCAAGCACGCGCTGCTGGCCATGACCCAGGCGGTGCGCTTCGCCGGCTGGGAGGACGGGGTGCGCGCCACCGCCATCTGCACCGGCGCCATCGACACCGGCATGATCGACGGGCTGCCCGGCGTCACGCCCAAGGCCGACCGGCTGCGCCCCGAGACGGTGGCGGCCATGGTCGCCTTTGTCCTGAGCCTGCCCAACCAGGCGAGCGTCCCCGAGTTCATCGCCAACACGCGGCTGGAGAGCCTGATATGAGCGCCGATTCCCGCATCAACGACGACCTCGCGCTGTGGGACCGCGAGAGCCTCTTGCACCCCACCACCCACACCGCCAACTTCGCCCGCGGCGACCTGCCCGGCCGCATCGTCACCGGCGGCGAGGGGGTCTACATCACCGACCGCGACGGCAACCGCCTGCTCGACGCCTTCGCCGCGCTCTACTGCGTGAACGCCGGCTACGGCCGCACCGAGATTGCCGAGGCCATCGCCGAACAGGCGCACAAGCTGGCCTTCTTCCACAGCTTCAACGCCCACGGCAACGAACCCGCGATCCGGCTGGCCAAGATGATCATGGACCGCGCGCCCGACCACATGGCGCGGGTCTACTTCGGCCTGTCGGGGTCGGACGCGAACGAGACCAACGTCAAGCTCGCCTGGCACTACTGGGCGCTGAAGGGCCAGCCGCAGCGGCGCAAGATCATCAGCCGCTGGCGCGGCTATCACGGCTCGGGCATCGTCTCGGGCTCGCTCACCGGCCTCAGGCTCTACCACGCGCGCTTCGGCCTGCCGCTGCCGGGCTTCCTGCACACCGACCCCGCGATCTGGCTGCGCCGGCCCGAGGCGGGGATGGACGAGGCGCAGTTCACCGACTGGCTGGTGGAACGGCTGGAGGCGATGATCGCGGCCGAGGGGCCCGAGACCATCGCCGCCTTCATCGGCGAGCCCGCCATGGGCACCGGCGGGCTGGCGCCGCCCCCCGCCGGCTACTGGGACAGGGTGCAGGCGGTGCTCGACCGCCACGAGATCCTGCTCATCGCCGACGAGGTGGTGACGGGCTTCGGCCGGACGGGCCGGATGTTCGGGGCCGAGACCTACGGGATCCGCGCCGACTTCATGACCATCGCCAAGGGCCTGACCAGCGCCTATGCGCCGCTGTCGGGCTCGATCCTCTCGCAGCGCGTGTTCGACGTGCTGATGGCGGGTTCGGACGCGCATGGCGTGCTCGGCCACGGCTGGACCTATTCCGCCCACCCGGTCAGCGCCGCGGCCGGGGTGGCGACGCTGGGGCTGATCGACCAGCTTGGCCTGGTGCAGAACGCCGCCGAGGTCGGCCCCTACCTGCTGGATGCGCTGCGCGCGGCGGTGGCGGGGCATCCCAACGTGGCCGAGGTGCGGGGCGTGGGCCTTCTGGGGGCGGTGGAGTTCATGGCCGACCCCGGCGCGCGGGTCTGGTACGATCCGCCGGCGCAGGTCTCGGGCAAGGTCGCGGCGGCGATGCTGCGCCGCGGGGTCATCGCGCGGGTGATGCCCGAGGGCGACATCCTGGGCTTCGCGCCGCCGCTGTGCCTGACGCGGGCCGAGGCCGACATCGTGGCGGGCGCGCTGGGCGAGGCGGTGCGCGAGGTGCTGCCCGCATGAACGCCGAGCGCCCCTGGGAAACCCCCGACTCCGAATGGCGCGCCCGGGTGAACCTTGTCCGGGCCGGCCGGCGTCTGGTGCCCGGGCACTGGCCGGGCGGGGCGCGCTGCGCCGTGGCGCTGTCGTTCGATGCCGATCACGAGACCTTCGAGATGGGCGCCGGCCGCGCCGCCATCGGACGGCTCGCCTGGGGCGAGTTCGGGCGGCGCCGGGGGGTGCCGCGGGTGCTCGAGGTGCTGGCGCGCCACGGCGCGCGCGCCACCTTCTTCGTGCCGGCGGTGGCCGGGCTGATCGACCCGGCCGCGCTGCGCCCGATCGTCGGGGCGGGGCACGAGATCGGCGTGCACGGCTGGATCCACGAGAACACCTCGCGGCTCGACCGCGCCACCGAGCGCGACCTGATGCTGCGCGCCCGCGACGCGCTTCAGGCGATGACGGGCATCTGCCCCGCGGGCCACCGCGCCGCCAACTGGGATCTTTCGGCCCACACCGCCGAACTGGTGGCGGAACTGGGCTTTGCCTATGACTCAAGCCTGATGGCCGACGACGAGCCCTACGAGCTTGTCTGCCGCGGCCGCCCCACCGGGGTGGTGGAGATCCCCGTGGACTGGTCGCGCGACGATGCGGTCTATCTGCTTTTCAACCGCGATCCGCCGACCCGGCCCTGGACGCCGCCCGAGGCCGTCTTCGACATCTTCCGCCGCGAGTTCGATGCGGCCTTCGACGCGGGGGGCGTGTTCCAGCTTGTCTGCCACCCCTTTGTCATCGGCTACCGCTCGCGCATCTGGATCCTCGACGCGCTGCTGTCCCATGCCCGCGCGCGCGGCCCGGTCTGGTGCTGCACACATGCCGATCTGGCGGATTGGGTCTGGCGGCACCGCGACGGCTGATCCGCGGGATTTGTGCGGATAGCGGACAAGAATTCATCTTGCGCACAGGCCGCGGCTGGCGCAAGGTCTGGCAAACCGCGGGCGCAGAGACCCGGGGGACAGGGGAGGTCACGGGGTGAGGCTGTTTCTGCGTGCGACCGACGCCGCCAATGCGGTGCTGACGCTGGTCGTCGGGCTGCTGCTTGCGGTCGTCGCCGGCGCGGTCATGTGGCAGGTGATCGTGCGCTTCGTGCTCACCGCCGCGGGCCTGAACCTCTCGGCCCCCTGGACCGAGGAGCTTGCGCGCTACACGCTGATCTGGATCGTCTTCCTCGGCGCCGGGATCGGCGTGCGCCATGCCCGGATGATCGCGCTGGAGTTCCTCATCCGCAAGCTGCCCGCGCTCGCCGGCGTGCCGCTGCGCTACGGGGTCACGGCCCTGACCATCGGCTTCTTTGCCCTGCTCGTCCATGTCGGCCTCCAGTTCGTCGAGCTCGGGCGGGCCGAGACCAGCCCGGTGATGACCATCCGCAAGACCTGGGTCTACTGGGCGATGCCCGCGGGTGCGGCGCTGATGATCTGGAACTCGGTCGCGCTTGTGGTCGAAACGATCCTGGAAGGCCGCGACCTGCGCTTTGCCGCCGACCACGCGCCGCAGGACTGAGGCCGTGGTCGCGCTGCTCCTCACCCTCCTGGGCCTGTTCGCCGTCTCGGTGCCCATCGCCATGGCGCTGGGGATCGCCGCCATCCCGACGCTGCTCGAGCGGCGCATCCCGCTCATCGCGATCCCGCAGGTGGTGTTCGAGGCGCTCGACAGTTTCGCGCTGATGGCGCTGCCGCTCTATGTCCTGGCCGGGCGGCTGATGCAGACGGGCGGCATCGCCGCCCGCCTCGTGGCCTTCGCCACGGCGCTGGTCTCCTGGATCCGGGGCGGGCTGTCGGCGGCGGTGGTGCTGACCTCGATGATGTTCGCCACCATCTCGGGCTCGTCGGCGGCCACGGCGGCGGCGGTCGGCGCGATGCTGATCCCCGAGATGGAGAAACAGAGGTATCCACGCCCCTTCGCCGCCGCCGCCGTCGCCGCCTCGGGCGAGCTTGGCGTCATCATCCCGCCGTCCACGGCGATGATCCTCTACGGCGTCATCACCGGCATCTCCATCACCGACCTGTTCATCGCGGGGTTCCTGCCGGGCCTGATGATCGGCGCCTCGCTGATCCTGACCGCGGTGCTGATGTCGTGGATCGGCGGCTATGGCGAGCGCCGGCCCTTCGCCGGGCGGCAGTGGCTGTGCGATGTCTGGGCGGCCTTCCGCCGGGCGATCCTGTCGCTGGTCATGCCCGTCCTTATCCTGGGCGGCATCTTCGGCGGCATCTTTACCGCCACCGAAGCGGCGGTGGTGGCGGTGTTCTATGCGCTGTTTCTCGGCGTCGTCGTCTACCGCGAGATCGGGCTGCGCGAGCTGCCGGGCATCTTCGCCAGGGCTGCCGTCACCTCCTCGGTCGTCATGATCATCGTCGCCTTCGCGGCGATGTTCGCCTTTGCGCTGCAGCTTCTGCGCGCGCCGCAGCAGATCGGGGCCTTCCTGACCACGGTCACCGCCGACCCGATGATGTTCCTCTTGCTGGTCAACCTGTTCCTGCTGGTCGTCGGCATGTTCATGGAGACCTTCGCGGCGATCATCGTGCTGGCCCCCATCCTCGCCCCCATCGCGGTGCGGGTCTACGGCATCGACCCCACGCATTTCGGGCTGATCATGATCGTCAACCTCGCGGTGGGCATGGTGACGCCGCCCGTGGGGGTCAACCTGTTCATCGCCTGCGGCGTCGCCCGCATCAGCATGGAGCAGCTCATGCGGCCGCTCGCGGTGTTCCTGGCGGTGCTGCTCGCCAACCTGATGATCCTTACCTATGTGCCGGCAATTCCGCTGGCGCTCGTCCGATAACCGACCAAAACGGAGGAATGGCCCATGAAGGTTTCCCGCAGTCTCCTCGGCGTTGCGGCCGCCGCGTTGATCGCCGCGCCGGCGCCGGCGCAGACCATTGAGATGACGCTCGCCCATGTGCTGAGCGACCAGAGCCCCTATCAGGTGATCCTGAACAGCTTCAAGGAACTGGTCGAAGAGCGGTCGGGCGGCCGCATCGCGGTCGAGATCCGGTGCTGCGGCCAGGCCGGCAACGAGACCCGGGCGATCCAGTCGATGCGCACCGGCATCCTTGCGGGCGCGATGGTCGGCGGCTCGACGCTCGAGACCATCGTGCCGGCCTACCGCGTGCTGTCGCTGCCCTATCTTTTCGACGCGAAGGCACAGGCCTACGAGATCCTGCAAAGCCCGATGGGCCGCGAGATGCTCGACCTGCTCGACGCCTACGACCTGCACGGTCTTGGCTTCGGCTCGATCTACGAACGCTCGGTGGCCTCCGTGACGCCCGTCACCTCGGTGGACGACATGCAGGGGCTGAAGATCCGCGTGCTGCCGACCCCGGGTTTCGTCGAGGCCTACAACGCGCTGGGCACCCAGCCCACGCCGATGGCCTATGGCGAGGTGTTCATGGCGCTGCAGAACCGCGTCGTGGACGCGCTCGAGATCTCGCCCGACGCCTTCGTGGCCGACCGCTTCCACGAGGTGGCCAGGCACTACACCCTGACCAAGGCGCACCAATCGACCACGGTCTTCGTGCTCTCCAAGGCGTTCTGGGAGGGGCTGCCGGCCGATCTGCAGGCGCTCGTGCAGGCCGCCGCGCTCGAGGCGATCGACATCGGCATCGCGGCCCATGACAGGCTGGCGGCCGACGGCCTGGTGACGGCCGCGGCGGCGGGCGTCACGATCCACGAGCCCGACCTTGCCCCCTTCGCCGAGCGGGCGCGCAGGTCGTGGGAGGTGATCCTGAAGGATCAGCCGGAGGCGGCCCACTACCTCGCCCGCTTCCAGGATTTCATGGGGCGCTGAGGCGCCGCCCGGCGGGCCCCGGCCGGGGCGCCCCCCGACGGGGGCGCCCCGGGTTCGCCCCCTGCCCCTCCACCTCGACCGTTGCCCAGGTCTCGAAGCAGGCGCCGCGGGCCGGCGCCACGACGCCGACCGTGGCCCGCCCGCCCAGGCCGCGCTCGGGCCCGAACAGCCCGACCGGCAGTCCGGCAGGCCCGATGCGCCGCGGTGGACCTCGGTGACCCCGGGCGCGCAGACGGCGCAGCCGAGGGTGCGGGCGATGCGCGCCGCCCGGTCGAGCGCCCCCGCCGCCGGACGGACGAGGCCCGGCAGGTTGACAGCCGTCGGCCGGGGCGCGGCATGCCCCTGCTCCACCATGGGGTCGGCGCGGCGGCGGCCGGCCAGGGCCACCTCGGTCCCGCGCTGGCAGACATGCCCCGGCAGGGGCAGAAGGCGTTTCGTGCGGTGGACCGGCTGCATCGTGCCGCAGCCTGTTCCGCCGCGGCCGTCGCGGTCGACATCGGGGATGTCGAGGCCCATCTCGAGGGCAAGGCGTTCGGGCCCGGTCATGGCGGCGGGCTCTTGCGGGGGGTCGGGGCGCAGTCTGGCCGGGGCGTCGGCGCTTGCCGGGGGCACCCGGCACGGAAAATCCCCCGCTGCGCATGCCCGCGGCCCGAACACCGGCGCTGACGGGGGGGGTCCCTGCGGGAGGGCTTCGGCGTCGCGGTGGGAGGACCCCCGGGGTGGAGCGCCGCGGCAGGCCGGAGCCGACCTTTGCGCCCGTCGCCGCCAGACCCTGCGCAAGGCCGCGGCGGGTCGGGGCCGATGCCGTCGCCGCCGCGGGTTGGCGGGCGGTCCGCGGCCTGCCCCGTCCGCGGCCTGCCCCGTCCGCAGCCTGCCCCGTCCGCAGCCTGTCCCGTCCGCGGCGGCCAATCCGAGCGCGGCGGGCCCGCAGGGTTCGCGCCCGAACAGCGGGAACCGTCCGCGCCGGCGTCGTGCCGGCCCCGAACGCGCAGCAGCCTCGCGCACAGCGGCCCGGCGCCGGAAGGCCGGCGCACCCTGCCGCCGCGCAGGGGCCGGGCCCGTGCCGGCCGGGCGACGCGAAACCGGTGGACAGACCGCAAGTTTCGCGCATACTGAAATAAGAACATTTGTGCGCCATGTGAACGCGAGCGCAGACCGGCGGCCATGGGCGGGCGGGGGCACGAATGTCGGTCGGAACTCAACATGGAGGTAAGAAGGTGATCAGACTTGGCCTTGCCCTGCTGGCGGCGGCATTCCTGGCGGCGGCACCCGCCGCGGCCCAGACCGTGCTGACGATCGGCGTGCGGTCCGAAGCGGCGTCGCTCGATCCGCACTGGACCCAGCTCTCCGCAGACCTCCAGGTTCAGGAGCACATCTTCGAGCATCTGGTGGACCTCGACCCCGCCTCGCAGCCCGTGCCGGGCCTCGCGGTGTCCTGGCAGCCGCTGGACGCCACGACCTGGGAGTTCAGGCTGCGGCCGGGCGTGACCTGGCACGACGGCGCGCCCTTCACCGCCGACGACGTGATCTTCTCGTTCGACCGGCTGGCCGCCGGCATCGCCGGCGCGCCCGCGAGCCCGGCCTTCACGCTGGCCAAGGGCGGCAAGAGATGGGTCAAGATCGACGACCTGACGGTGCATGTGCTCACCAACGGGCCCTATCCGACCGTGGCCGAGGACCTTGCCATGGTGCCGATCGTGGCCGCGCATGTCGCCCGCGGCGTGACCCCTTCGGTCGACTTCAACTCGGGCAAGGCCGCCGTCGGCACCGGCCCCTTCATGTTCGAGGAGTTCTCGCCCGGGAACCGCATCAGCGTGGTGCGCAACCCCAACTGGTGGGGCGGCGATCCGGGCTGGGACCGGGTGGTGTTCCGCCCCGTGGGGCAGGATGCGGCGCGGCTGGCCGCGCTGCTGAACGGCGATGTGGACATCATCGACTATCCGCCCACGGTGGACCTGCCGCAGCTCGAGGCCAACCCGGACTTCCGCGTCTCGACGATCCCGTCCGACCGGCTGATCTATGTCATCCTCGGCAACAAGAGCCGCGAGCCCTTCGTCACCGACAATGCGGGCAACGTGCTCTTCCCCAGCCCGCTGCGCGACTGGCGCGTGCGCAAGGCGATGAGCCTCGCCATCGACCGCAACGCCATCCGCGACCGGATCATGGGCGGCGCCTCGGAGCCCACGCGCAACATCGTGCCGCCGGGGTTCTTCGGCTACGTCGACGACCTGCAGCCCGACGCCTTCAACCCCGACGAGGCGCGGCGCCTGCTGGCCGCGGCCGGCTACCCCGACGGTTTCCGGGTGACGTTCCAGGGCCCGAACGACCGCTACATCAACGACGCGCGCATCGTCGAGACGATCGCGCAGATGTGGACCCGCGTCGGGATCCGCACCGAGGTCGACACCATGCCGCGCAACATCTTCTTCTCGGAGTTGATCCGCGGCGGCCCGGAAACCTTCCCCGGCTTCGACATGCCCAAGTTCTCGGTCGCGCTGACCGGCTGGGGCACGGTGGCGGGCGAGGCGACCTATACCGTCTCGGGCATCCTGGAAACCTACAACGCGGCGACGGGCGGCGGGAACGGCAACTTCGGCCGCTACTCCAACGTCCTGATCGACGCGCTGTCGATCAGGGCCAAGCAGACCATCGACCGAACCGAGCGCCTGGCGCTGCTGCAGCAGGCGACGCGGCTGGGGATGGAGGACTACGCCTTCATCCCGATCCACTTCCAGGTCAACAAATGGGCGATGAAGGCCAGCCTCGAGCATACCCCGCGGACCAACGAGCGCACGCTTGCCTGGGAAGTGCGGCGCGTCCGGTGACGGCCTGAGACAACGGACGAGGCGGAGGGCCGATGCTCGAGTTCATCCTCAGGCGCGTGGCGCAGGCGGTGCTTGTCCTGTTCGTCATGACGCTGCTGGTGTTCTTCGGCGTCCATGTGATCGGCAATCCGGTCTACATCTTCGCCTCGTCCGAATGCACGCGCGAGTGCCTGAACGACATCATCGCCAACCTCGGGCTCGACCGGCCGATCTGGGAACAATACTGGCTGTTCCTCGGCAACCTGCTGCAAGGCGACTTGGGCCGGTCGTTCACCCACGGCGTTCCGGCGATGTCGCTGATCTGGCAGCGCTTCCCGGCGACGCTGGAGCTTGCCACGGCGGCGCTGGTGCTGGCGCTGGCGGCGGGGTTGCCGCTGGGCCTCTATGCCGGGCTGCGGCCCGACAGCCCCGTCTCGAAAGCGATCATGGGCTTTTCGATGCTCGGCTTTTCGGTCCCGATCTTCTGGATCGGGCTGATCCTGATTCTCACCTTCTCGGTCCGGCTGGGCTGGCTGCCGGCCATCGGGCGGGGGCAACTGGTCGAGGTGCTGGGGGTGCGCGTCTCGTTCCTCACCCTCGACGGGCTGCGGCATCTGGCGATGCCGTCCTTCACGCTGTCGCTGATCATGATGTCGATGGTGATCCGGCTGACGCGGGCGGGCATGCGCGAGGTGCTGCACACCGACTACATCCGCTTCGCCCGGGCCAACGGCATCCGCGAAAGCCGGGTGATCGGGGTGCACGCGATGAAGAACATCCTCATCCCGGTGGTCACCGTGCTGGGGATGGAGTTCGCAAGCGTCATCGCCTTCGCGGTGGTGACGGAAAGCATCTTTTCCTGGCCGGGGGTCGGCAAGATGCTGATCGACGCCATCGCCGTGCTCGACCGGCCGCTGATCGTGGCCTACCTGATCTTCGTGGTGGTCATGTTCGTGACGCTGAATCTGCTGGTCGACATCCTCTATTCCGTGCTGGACCCGCGCGTGCGCGTCGGGGGGCGCACGCGGTGAGCCTTGCGCCCCTTCCCCATGCGCCTGCGGCCCGGGCCGGGTTCGTCCGCGGCTTCCTGTCGGTGCCCAGCGCCGCCATTGCGCTGGCGGTGTTCGTGGCGATGTCGGCGGCGGCGTTCCTGGCGCCCTGGATCGCGCCGCAGGACCCCTACGACCTGATGCAGGTCGACATCATGGACAACCTGCTGCGGCCGGGCGAGAGGGCCTGGTCGGGGATGACGCACTGGCTGGGCACCGACGGGCAGGGCCGCGACATGCTGTCGGCCATGCTCTACGGCCTGCGCATCTCGCTGATCGTGGGCATCCTGTCGGGGCTGATCGCGCTGGCAATCGGCACGCTGGTGGGGCTGGTCGCGGCGTTCCGCGGCGGCTGGGTGGATGCGGTGCTGATGCGGATCGTCGATCTGCAACTCAGCTTCCCGACGATCCTTGTCGCGCTGATCCTGCTGGTGATCCTGGGCCGCGGGGTGGACAAGATCATCATCGCGCTGGTGGTGGTGCAATGGGCCTATTTCGCCCGCACCGTGCGCGGCGTGGCGCTGGTGGAGAGCGCGCGCGACTATGTCGAGGCGGCGCGCGGCCTGCGGCTGGGCAGCCTGCGCATCCTGTTCCTGCATGTGCTGCCGAACTGCCTGCCGACGATGCTGGTGGTCGCCACGATCCAGATGGCGCAGGCGATCTCGCTGGAAGCGACGCTGTCCTTCCTGGGCGTGGGCCTGCCGCCGACGCGCCCCTCGCTCGGGCTGCTGATCGCCAACGGCTTCAACTATCTCCAGTCGGGCCGCTGGTGGATCAGCGTGCTGCCCGGCGTGGTGCTCCTGGTGCTGATCGTCAGCGTCAACGTGCTGGGCGACCGGATGCGCGACGTGCTGAACCCGCATCTGGGGCGCTAGGGATGGCGCCGGTTCTCGACATCCGCGGTCTGCGCACCGCCTTTGCCACCGCTGCGGGCGACCTGCACGCGCTGGACGGGATCGATCTGGTGGTGAACCGGGGCGAGATCGTCGCGCTGGTGGGCGAAAGCGGGTCGGGCAAGTCGGTGACGGGCTTTTCCATCACCGGGCTTCTGCCGGCGGCGGCCCGGGTGACGGCGGGCGAGGTGCGGCTGAACGGGATCGACCTGCGCGCGCTGAGCCCCGCGGCGATGCGCAGCCTGCGCGGCCGGAAGGTGGCGATGATCTTCCAGGACCCGATGATGACGCTGAACCCCGTCCTGCGGATCGACACGCAGATGACCGACGCGCTGCGGGCGCATCTGCCCCTCGGCCGGGCCGAGGCGCGGGCGCGCTGTGCGGCCGCGCTGGCCGAGGTGGGCATCGACGAGCCCGAGGCGCGGCTGAAGATGTATCCCCACCAGCTTTCGGGGGGCATGCGCCAGCGCGTCGCGATTGCCATCGCCCTGCTGCATTCCCCCGATCTGGTGATCGCGGACGAACCCACCACGGCGCTGGACGTCACCATCCAGGGCCAGATCCTGGCCGTGGTGCAGCGGCTGTGCCGCGAGAAGGGGACGGCGCTGGTCTGGATCACCCACGACCTGGCGGTGGTGGCCGGCATCGCCGACCGCATCGCGGTGATGTATGCCGGCCGCATCGTCGAGCAGGGGCCGGTGGACGCGGTGCTGGACGCGCCCCGCCATCCCTACACGCGCGGGCTGATCGACAGCGTGCCCGCAAGCCACCCCAAGGGCCAGCGGCTGCCGCAGATCCCCGGGCGGATGCCGACGCTGACCGAACTGCCCGAAGGCTGCGCCTTCGCCCCCCGCTGCACCCGCCGCAGCGCCGCCTGCGCCGCGCGGCCCGACCCGGCCGAGGCGGCGCCCGGCCGATGGGTGCGCTGCTTTCACCCGCTGCCGGGGGCCGGGGGGTGACGCAGGCGCCGATCCTCGAGGTCCGGCACCTCACGCGGCTGTTCGGCGCCGGCGGGTCGCTGGCGGGCCGCGGCCTTGCCGCGCTGGGGCTTGCCCCGCCCCCGCGCCCTGTCCGGGCGCTGGACGACGTGAGCTTTGCCGTCGCCCGCGGCGAGGTGATGGGGGTGGTGGGCGAATCGGGCTGCGGCAAGTCCACCCTGGGCAAGATCGTGGCGGGGCTGATGCGCCCCAGCTCGGGCGAGGTGCGCCATGCCGGCCGGCCGGTGCCGGCGGGGGTGCCGCGGGGACTCGACCGGCAGATGATCTTTCAGGACCCGTTCTCCTCGCTCAACCCCCGCAAGCGCGTAACCGACCTGATCGGCGAGGCGCCGCGCGTCCACCGCATCGTCGCGCCCCGCGAGGTGCCGGCCTATGTCGCCGGGCTGATGGAGCGTTGCGGGATCGACCCCGAATACGGCGACCGCTTCGCACACCAGTTCTCGGGCGGGCAGCGCCAGCGCATCGGCATCGCCCGCGCGCTGGCGGTGAAGCCCGAGCTTCTGGTCTGCGACGAGGCGGTGTCGGCGCTCGATGTCTCGATCCAGGCGCAGATCGTCAACCTCTTCATGGACCTGCGCGAGGAGCTGGGGCTGACCTATCTGTTCATCAGCCATGATCTCGGCGTGGTGCGGCATGTCGCCGACCGGGTGCTGGTGATGTATCTGGGCCGCGTGGTGGAAAGCGGACAGGTCGAAGAGGTGTTCGACCGGCCGAACCACCCCTATACCCGCGCGCTGGTCGCGGCGGTCCCGCGGCTCGACCGGCGGCGGGTGGCCTACGCGCCGATCCGGGGCGACATCCCCTCGCCCATGAACCCTCCGCCGGGCTGCCATTTTCACCCCCGCTGCCCGCTGGCCACCGCCCGCTGCCGCGCCGAGATGCCGGTGCTGCGAACGGTGGCGCCCGGCCGGCGCGCGGCCTGCCACCTCAACGACTGACCCCCAACCCAAGGAGAGACCCATGGCAAGCTATGCGGAGCGGATGTCCGCCTTCCAGGGCCTGATCGCCGGCAAGGCCGACCTCGTGTTCATCCCGCTCGGGACCGACCTCGACTATCTCACCGGGATCCACCGCGACATTCCGAACTGGGGCCGCAACCTGCATCCCGGCGGCTGGATCGAGGGCGCATGGCTCACGCCCGACAAGGGGCCGGTCCTGACCCTGCCGCGGATGACGGCCGAGTTCGGCGCCAAGGGCGGGGCCTTCGACGTGCGCGTGCTGGGCGACTGGGACGACCCCGCCGCGATGGCCGCGGGCCTTCTGAAGGAGTTCGGCATCGGCCCCGGCGCGGTGCTGGCCACCTCGGACGATGCCGAGGCGGAGAGCCTGATCGAGTTGCAGGCGCTGATCCCCGGCGTGCGCTTTGCCTCCGCCACCCGCATCCTGCGGCAGTTGCGCGTGATCAAGAGCCCCGAGGAGATCGCGACGCTGCGCGAGGCGGGGCGGATCACCGAGGCCGCGTTTGCCGACGTGCTCAAGATGCTCAAGATCGGGATGACCGAGCTCGAGATCGTGTCGGAGGTCGATTTCCAGCTGCGCCGCCACGGCGCGCTGGGCCCGTCCTTCACCACCTCGCTCTACAACTCGGGCCCGGACCACCCGCTGATGTTCGGCAAGCGGATGGAGACCTGGCCGCGCAAGCTGACGGCACCCGTCTCGGTCAACTTCGACTTCGGCGCGGTGCATGACGGAATGTGCTACGACTTCGGCCGCACGGTCAGCTTCGGCGCACCCTCGGCCGAGTTCGTGAAGATCCATGGCCTGGTGATGGACAGCCAGCGCGCCGGCATCGCGGCGCTGAAGGCCGGGGCGGCAACCTGCGAGGAGGTGGACCGCGCCGCCCGCGCGGTGATCGAGGATGCGGGCTATGGCCCGATGTTCCGCCACCGGCTGGGCCATGCCATCGGCTGGGACGTGCATGAGCCGCCGTTCCTGACGCGGGGCGATGCGACGCCGCTGCGCGAGGGGATGGTCTTCACCATCGAGCCGTCGATCTTCCGGACGAACACCTTCTCGGCGCGGGTCGAGGACTGCATCGTCGCCCGGCCCGGCGGCGGCGAGGCGCTGACGGCCGGCTGGCAGGGGCTGACGGTGATCGAATGACGCCCGCAGGCGCGCCCGGGGTTCCGCGCCCGCGCGCCGCGCCGCGTCAGAACGGGGCGGGCAGGACGCCCGCGTAGATCGCAAGCGCCGTGACGAAGCTCGTCACCACCGTGACGAGCTGGAACAGCGCGAAGCCCGCCCGCGCCCGGCCCCGCCAGCCGGCGGCGCCGCCGGCGCGCTGGTTGCCGCGGTTCGTCCAGCGCTGCCTGGCGAGGTGGAAGATCATGTAGATCTTTACCGCCGCGTTGATGACCTGGTTGAGATAGAGGATGAACGGCCAGGAAGGATCGGCCTGCCGCGCGTGCCGCGCAAGGTAGAGGCTGAGCACCAGCCGCGTGCCGAGGATCCACAGGACGACACTGAAGATGTAGGCGGGCTCCCGCCAGGTGGCGAACGCGGCCAGCACCGGGGCCACCATCATCGTCCACATCGCCAGGCGCTGATCGACAAGGCACCACCAGATGAAGGGCGGCATGGCCCGGGGCCCCAGCGCGATCGCGCGGCTGCCGTTGCGCAGCATGTTGCCCGACCAGCGGCGGAAGTTCTGCACCATCCGCCCGAGGCCCCCGCCCCGGATCACCTCGACGGTGTAGACGGTGGCGTCGGGCACATAGGTCATCTTGGCGCCGAGCCGGAGCAGATGATACCAGCTCGACTTGTCGTCGCCCGAGAGAAAGCGGAAGCGGCCCCACAGCCAGTGGTCGAGATGGTCGGCCTCGATGGTGCGGATGAAGGCGGGCGAGATCACATGGCGGGCGCGGAACAGGCTCATGCGGCCCGTCAGCGTCAGCACCCGGTCGGAAAGCGCGTGGCTCTGCATGGCGATGCGGCGCTGGGCGAAGCGCATGGCCAGCCAGGACCGGATCCAGCCGGGACCGAAGCAGATCGCCTCCTCGTCGGTGGTCAGCGCCTGAAGCGCGGGGTCGGCGGCGAACATCGGCAGGCATTTGCGCAGCACGTCCCCGCCCAGGACGGCATCGCCGTCCATGAACATCACGATGTCGTCGGCGGCCACACCGCAGCGCGACATGCCGCGCAGGATCAGGCCGATCGCCATGCGCTTGCCGGGCTGGTTCTGGCGCAGCAGCGTGACCTCGAACAGGCCCGGGGGCAGGTCGGCGGCGTGGGTCTCGACCATGGCGCGGATCACCGCCTCGTCCGCCGCCGCGCCGGTGCCGACCCAAAGCGCGGTCGGGATGCGCTCGCGCCGGACCTGGGCGATGATCGCGGCGATCACGGCGCGGGTGATCGCGGGCTCCTCGAGGTAGGTCGTCATCTGGATGTGCAGCCGCCGCGGGCGCCAGCCCTCGGCCCAGCAGGCATCGGCCGCCGCCCGCATGGCGGGCCAGCGGCGGGCGCGGAAGATCTCGGCCCGCAGCGCATGCGTCGCCCACCAGCCGTACCGCCAGACCCCGAGCGCGCCCAGGGCAAGGCTGATATGCGCGACCTCGGGGGCGAAGAACCGGTTCGGGACGATGACGGCCAGCAGCACCAGCCCCAGCGCCAGCGCGCCATAGCCCGCGGCCGCGCCGGCCGGCAGGCGCCCGAGGCCGCGCGGGCCCTGCCCCGACAGCCGGCGCAGGGCCGCGCCCAGCGCCTTGCCGAAGGCATAACCCGCATCGGGGACGCCTTGGGGGACGGCGTCGGGCACGGCCATGGCGGCGGGCGCCTTCGGCTAGCCGCCCGCGGGGGCCAGGCCCAGCCAGCCGCGCCAGAGGTCGCGCGCCAGCCAGGCCCGGACCGGCGCACCGATGGCCAGAAGCGCCCGCGTCTCCTCGGCCGACAGCCCCTCGAGCGCCACCTGCACCCGGATCGCCGCGGCGCGCGGCGCAGCCCCGTCGCTTTCGGCCGCCACCACCCGCCCCGGCAGCGCGACAAGCCGGCCCTCGCGGCGCAGCCGCACGGTGGCGCGCATGCCGGGCCAGACGGCATCGGCGAAGTCGTCGGCAAGCCAGCCCTCGACGGTGCGGCGGCCCGCGCCCTCGAACAGCAGAAGCGGGGTGCCGGCCGCCACCGCCTGCGCCGGCGCGACGCGCAGGGCCACGACCCGGCCGGCCTCGGGCGCGCGGATCTCGAGCGTGGCGAGGGCATCGCGCAGCCGCGCGGCCTCGAGCTCGAGCATCCGCAGGTCGCGCTCGCGGTCGCGCAGCTCGGCCTCCAGCCGCAGGCGGATGTCGTGATAGTCGCCCGGGGCCGCGGAGACGCCGGTATCGAAGGCCTCGGCCCCCTGCGGCGCCGCGGCGCGCGCCGCGTCGCGCCGCGCGGCATGCGCGCCGATCCGCCGGTCCACCGCGGCCAGCGCGGCCTCGGCCCGGATCAGCGGGCCCTCCAGATCGTCGAGCATCCGCTGCAGTTCGGGGGCTTGCAGCCGCATCAGCAGCGCGCCCGCCGGCACCTCGACGCCCTCGGCCGCCACCACCTCGGCGACGATCGCCGAGCCCGGCGCAACCAGCAGCGCGGCGGGCTGCGCGACCCGGGCATTGACGAGCGGCAGCGCGTCGAGGCGGGCGTAGGCGAGGCTGCCGAGCCAGCCGAACACCAGCGCGGCCAGCAGCACATAGGCCAGCACATTGGCCACCACGCGCGGCGCCCGCGCCGGGGACGCGGCGGTCGCCGCGCGACGCTCGGCCGCCGTCTCTTCCGGCGGCACGAGATCCACCGGCGTGTCGAGCGCGGTGATGAGGTCGGCCGTCGCCGCCATCCGGCCCGAGAGCAGGTTGCGGTAGAACAGCGCCAGCGTCTCGCGCTGCCGGCCGGTGAGGTCCTGCAGCAGCACCTCGCCCGGGGCCTCGCCCGGAACGAGCGTGACGGGGAAATAGACCTGGACACCCTGGAACGGAATCGACAGCGACGCCCCCGCAAGGTCGCGCCCGTCGAACTCGGGGCTGTAGAGGGCGCGCAGCGACCATTGATGCACGCGCACCACCGTTCCGTCGCCCAGCCCCACCAGCAGGGGCGCGGCGACGCGGAGCGAGAGGTCGGGGCTCGGCCGTTCGTGCCGCACGTTCATCGAAGGGGGGGTCCTCAAGCCTGACGAAGGTCTAGCACGAGTCGGGCTGTCATCAGAAGTACCGTGTCAAGCCCGATCTCGGCCTGTGGCCCCGGCGCCGCTGGCCCGCACCGCCCCGGCGCGGGCGAGGAAAGCACCGCCCGGGCGCGGGCGAGGAAAGCGTTGACAACGCCACGAGCGGCGGGGTCAACTGGGCTGCCGTCCGATCCGTCCGCCCCCGGGGCGCCTGCGGGGCCGGTCAGGCCGAACGGGATCACGAGGCCGACAGGGAGACACATATGCGACGACTGGGATACGCCCTGGCAGGGTTGATGACGCTCGCCGCGCCGGCTGCGGCAGCCGAGCTGTCCATCGCCACGGGGGGCACGGGGGGGGTCTACTATCCCTATGGCGGCGGCCTCGCGGAACTGATCGGGCGGCATGTTCCGGGCTACACGGCAACCGCCGAGGTCACCGGCGCCTCGGTCGAGAACATGGCGCTGATCGCGCGCCGCGACAGCGACCTGGCGCTGGCGCTGGCCGACACGGTGGTGCAGGCCTACAGCGGCACCGGCCGGTTCGAGGGCAAGGCGATCCCCGAGCTGCGCGCGCTGGCCGCGATCTATCCCAACGCCGTCCACATCGTCACCCTGGCCGACAGCGGCATCGCCTCGCTCCAGGACCTGCGCGGCAAGCGCGTGTCGGTCGGCGCGCCGGGGTCAGGCACCGAGGTCAACGCCCGCGCCCTGCTCGAGGGCAACGGCATCGCCTACGAAGACTTCCAGCCGCAGCGGCTGAACTTCAACGAGACCGCCGACGCGCTGCGCGACGGGGCGATCGACGCCGGCATCTGGAGCGTCGGGCCGCCGACCTCGTCGATCCTGAACCTCGCGGCGACGCGGGCGATCCGGATGATCCCGCTGACCGAGGCCGAGATCGCGGCGGCGCAGGCGGCCGATCCGGTGTTTGCGCCCTACACCATCCGCGCCGGGCTCTATGACGGGGTGGGCGACACGCCCACCATCTCGATCCCCAACGCGCTGGTCGTGCATGCCGAGATGGACGAGGCCCTCGCCTACGCGATCACCAAGGCGCTGTTCGAGCATGTGGACGAGCTGCGCGCGATCCATCCTGCCGCGAACGACACCACGGTCGAGTTCACCATGGCGGCGGCGCCCATTCCGCTCCACCCCGGGGCGCTGCGCTACTTCATGGAGATCGGGGCGGCGGTGCCCGACCGCCTGACGCCCTGATGCGGCGGCCGGGCGCTGCCGCGGCCTGCGCCGCGGCGGCCCTGCTGCTGACCGCCCCCGCCGCGTCGGCAGGCCCGATGCTGGAGGTGCTGGGCAGCGCGGACGAGGTGCTGGCGCGGCTGCCGCTGGTGCGGGACGGCGCCTTCTGCCTCGCCTGGCGGCATTCGGTGACGGGCGGGGCTGTGGCCGACTGCTTCGCGGTCGGGGCGGGCGGCACCCTGACGCTCGAACGCAGCTTCCTGCACGATTTCGCCGCGGGCCTCGGCCATCTGCCGGGCCGGGGCCGACAGCGGGCGGCCGAAGGCGGCGGCTACTGGATCGAGGGGATCGGCGAGCGGCTGGCGGGTGACCGCGTGGTGCTGCGCGTCGGGCCGCCGGCGGTGGGCCATGCCCTGACCGCGGGCGACCGACGGATCGACCTGTCGGCCCTCGCGGCGGGCCGGCGCGTGACCCTGATGCCGGTTGCCGCCAACGCCGCCCCGACCGCAGCCCCCTGACCGGTGCCACCGCGCCCCCGACCGAACCGCAGACCATGCCCAAGACCGAACCCCGGACCGAAACGGCGACCGAAACGGAGACCGAAACGGAGACCGGGGTTGCCTTGCCGCCGCCTTCGCCGTCCGCCGCCGCGGCCGCGCCGCGGCCCGAGCTTTGCCCGACCCTGCCGCAGCCGCGCCCGCTGCTGTGGGCCATCGCGGCCGTGGGCATCGCGATGGCGCTGTTCCAGCTCTACGCCGCGGGGGTCCGGCCGCTGGGGCTGTTCTACCAGCGCTCGATCCATCTCGGCTTCGTGATGGTGCTGGCGGCGCTGATGTTTCCGCTGCTCGGCCGGAGGGGGGCGCGGCTGGGGCCGGCGGGCGATGCGCTGCTGCTCGTCGGCGCCGCGGGGCTCGGGGCCGTCGCGGCGCTGCAGGCCGAGGCGCTGGCGGCCTGGCTCGGCGCGCCGGGGCGCGGGGCGGCGGCGCTGGGCCTTCTGCTCGCGCTGGGCCTCGGTGCCCATGTCCTGGCCCGGACGGGGGCCGCGGCGGCGGCCGAGGTCGCGCAGCGGCTTGTGGACATGGTGCTGCTGGCGGCGGCCTTCATGAGCGCCTTCTACCTCGCCTGGAACCTCGATGCGATCATCGCGCGGGCGGGGTTCTGGAGCCGGGCCGACATCTTCTTCGGCATCGTCTGCACGCTCGCGCTGCTCGAGACCAGCCGGCGGGCCATCGGGCTTGGCATGACGGCGATCGGGGCGGTGGCGATCCTTTACGCGCTGGCCGGGCCGCGCGGGTCGCTGCCGGGCCTGGGCCAGTGGCTGCCGGGGATCCTTGCGCATCGGGGCGCCGACGTGAACCGGCTGGTGGGGCAGCTCTACCTCGGGCAGGAAGGCATCTTCGGCCTGCCGCTGGGGGTGGCGGCGACCTACATCTTTGTCTTCGTGCTGTTCGGCGCCTTCCTCGAGGTCACCGGCGCGGGCCGCTTCTTCATCGATCTTGCCTATGCCGCCACCGGCCGGCGGCCGGGCGGGCCGGCCAAGGCGGCGGTGCTGGCCTCGGCGGGCATGGGCTCGATCTCGGGCTCGGCGATCGCCAATGTGGTGACGACCGGCGCCTTCACGATTCCGCTGATGAAGCGCCTCGGCTACCGGCCCGCGCAGGCCGGCGGGATCGAGGCCGCGGCCTCGACGGGCGGGCAGATCACCCCGCCGCTGATGGGGGCGGGCGCCTTCCTGATGGCCGAATACACGCGCCTGCCCTATCTCGACATCGTGCTGGTCTCGATCTTCCCGGCGATCCTCTACCTCGGCACGGTCTATCTGTTCGTCCACATCGCGGCGATGAAGGCGGGGCTGAAGGGGATGCCGGCGTCCGAGCTGCCCTCGGTCCGCGCGGTTCTGGCGGGGGGCTGGCCGTTCCTGCTGCCGCTGGGCGTGCTCATGTGGCTTCTGGTGCAAAGCGCCTCGCCGATGCGGGTGGGGTTCTGGGCCATCGTCTCGGTCGTGGCCGTGGCAGGGCTGCGCGGGCTGATCGACCTGGCCGTGACCGGCCCGCGCGAGGGGCGGGCGCTGACCGCGGCGCGGGCGGGCGCGGCGCTGGCAGGCGGCGCCCGGCTGATGCTGACGGCGCTGGCGCTGGGGGCGCGCAACGCGGTGGCGGTGTCGCTGGCCTGCGCGGTGGCGGGCATCATCGTGGGCGTTGTGGGGCTGACGGGCCTCGGCCTCAAGTTCTCGTCGATGATGATCGCGCTGTCGGGGGGCAACATCGTGGCGGCGCTGCTGCTTGTGCTGGTGGCAAGCCTGATCCTGGGCATGGGCCTGCCGGTGACGGCAAGCTACATCGTGCTGATCGTGCTGGTGGGTCCGGCGCTGTCGAACGAGTTCGGCATGCCGCTGCTGATCGCCCATCTGGTGGTGTTCTGGTATTCCCAGGACAGCAACGTCACCCCGCCGATCGCGCTGGCGGCCTTCGCTGGGGCGGCGATCGCCGGGTCGAGGCCGCTCGAGACCTCGGTGCAGGCGTGGAAATACGCCAAGGGCCTGTATCTCATCCCCGCCTTCATGGTGTTCAACCCCGAGATCATCCTGGGCGGGCCGCTACCCTATGTCCTCTGGACCGGGGCGGTGGCGGTGCTGGCGCTGGCGACCTTCGCCGCGGCGCTCGAGGGCTATCTGTTCGCCCCGATGGACGCGGCCTCGCGCGTCCTGGTCGTGCCGGCCACGGTGGCGGTGTTCTGGCCCCTGTTCGCGGTCGAGGTCGCCGGCGCGGCGGCGCTGGCGGCGATATGCGCGCTGAACGCGCTGCGCGCCCGGCGGGCGGCCGCCGGGCGGCCGATCGGCGGTTGAACCCCGCGTGCCGGGCCTGCTAGAGCGGGGGCAGATTTCCGGCGCACATGGTGCCATGACCTGCGAGCTTCCCCCCACAGCCGCCGCCGCCCTCCCGGGCCAGCCCGAGCGCGACCCGGCCATGGCCGAGATGGCGGGCGAACTCGCGCGGCTGCGCGCGCTTGCGGCCGAGCAGGCGATGGGCCTCAACGCCCGCTTCGCCGAGATCGCGCGGCTGACGGCGATGCTTCAGGCCCGGTCGGCCGAGATCGACCGGCTGCGCACGGCCGCGGCCGAGGCCGAGCGGCTGGCGCAGGTGCGGCTGGACCTGCGGGCGGCACAGGCGGCGATGCTGGCCGCGCCGCCGCGCGGGCGCGGGCTGCGCGGGCTGGCCCGGCGCGGCGGGGCGGGCGCGGCGCTGAGGGCGCAGGCGGCCATGATCGCCGCCTCGGACCTCTTCGATGCCGACTGGTATCGCGCGACCTATCCCGATGCCGCCGCCGGCAGCCTGCCGCCGGCCGAACATTATCTGCGCTTCGGCGCCTGGGAGGGGCGCAACCCCTCGCCGCGCTTCGACACGCTGGCCTACTGCCTGGCCAACCCGGATGTGGCGGCGAGCGGGCTCAACCCGCTGGTGCACTGGCTGGTCCATGGTGCGGCCGAGGGGCGGCCGCGCATGCCCGGCCCGGCCGCCCCGCCGCCGCGCGACCTGGCCGCCGAGATCGCGCTGATCCAGAACTCGGGCCAGCTGCATCCCGCCTGGTATCTTGCGACCTATCCCGACGTGGCGCAGAGCGGGCTTTCCCCGGCCGAGCATTATCTGCGCTACGGCGCGGCGCTGGGGCGCAACCCCGGCAAGCACTTCGACACGACCTTCTACCTCGAGACCTATCCCGACGTCGCCCAGAGCGGGCTCAACCCGCTCGTGCACTATGCGCTCTACGGCGCGGCCGAGGGCCGGCAGAAGAGCGCGGGCATCGCCTCGGCGCTGGCCGAGGCACGGCGGCGGGTGGAGCTGCTGGCCGGGCGCCTGCTGACCCTGGGCTTCACCGAGGCGCCGCTGGCCGACCTCGCGGCGCTGGCCCGCGGCAGCGACTGCCCGCACACGCGCGCGCTGGCCGCGCGCGAGCTCGCGCTGTGGGAGATGCGCCGCCGCACGCCCGAGGGCTGGCGCGCCGCGCTTGACTGGCTGGCCGACGCCCGCCGCGACATGGCCGACGCCAGCGACCGCGCCCGGCTGGTGACGGCCGAGCTTCTGTGCCACCTCGCGCTGGGCGACGCCGCGATGGCCCGGCTGGCGTGGGAGCGTGCGCGCGTGCAGGGCCTTGTCACCGCGGATGTAGAGCTGGCCTGGGCGAACTTCGCGACCGACCCGGCCGAGCGGCTGGCGCGGATCAACGCCGCGCTGGCGCGCTTCGCCATTCCGCCGCTGGCGCTTCTGCCCGACGACGGGCGCCCCGCCTACGACCGTCTGGCCCCGGCCGAGCCGGTGGCGGCGCTGCCCGCCGCGGGCTGCCCCAAGGTCAGCGTGCTGGTGGCCGCCTGGAACGCGGAAGGCACCATCGCCACCACCCTGCGGTCGATCTGCGGTCAAAGCTGGACGAACCTCGAAATCCTCGTGATCGACGATGCCAGCACCGACGGCACCGCCGCCACGGTCGCCGCGCTGGCCCGCGCCGATGCGCGCATCCGCCTGATCCGCCTGGCCGAGAACGGCGGCGCCTATGTCGCGCGCAACGCCGGGCTCGATGCCGCGACGGGCGACTATGTGACGCTGAACGACGCCGACGACTGGTCGCACCCCGCCAAGATCGAGACGCAGGTGCGCTTCATGGAGGCCAACCCCGAGGTGATCGGCTGCACCTCGCAGCAGGCGCGGGCGACGGCGGACCTCGGCTTCACGCGCTGGACGGGGGCGGGGCATTTCATCATCCCCAACACCTCGTCCTTCCTGTTCCGCCGCGCGCCGGTGCGCGAGCGCTTCGGCTACTGGGACACTGTGCGCTTCTCGGCCGACAGCGAGCTCATCCGGCGCATCCGGCATGTGTTCGGCCAGGGGGCGGTGCGGCACCTGCCGACCGGCCCGCTGTCGTTCCAGCGCGACAGCGAGACCTCGATCGTCGCCGACGACGCGCTCGGGATCAACGGCTTTCTGTTCGGCGCGCGCAAGGAATACCACGACGCGCAGATCTGGCACCACGGGCAGGCCGAGGCGCTGCGCTACGGCAACGATCCGGCGCGCCGGCCCTTCCCGGCGCCCGCGATCATGCGCGCCGACCGCGCGCGGCTGATGGCGGGGGGGCGGCACTTTCCGGTCGTGCTGGCCTCGGAGTTCCGCATGCACGGCGGCTCGGTCGCGTCCTGCCGCGAGGACATCCGCGCCCAGCGCGCAGCCGGCATCCGCACCGGGCTGGTCGAGATGTACCGCTACGACCTCGGCCGCACCCCCAAGAAGGACATGCTGCCCGAAATCCGTGCCGAGGTGGACGGCGCGACGGTGGAGGTGCTGACCTTCGGCGAGGAGGCCGCCTGCGACCTGTTGCTGCTGCGCTATCCCCCGATCCTCGAACATCCGCAGCGCTACCTGCCGCGGCTGCACCCCAAGGCGGTGAAGGTGATCGTGAACCAGACCCCGATGACCGACTACGGCCCCGAGGGGCGGCGACGCTACGATATCGCCCGTTGCGCGGCCAACCTTGCGGCGATGTTCGGCCCCGAGGCTGCCGAAAGGGCCGAATGGCACCCGATCGGCCCGCTGGCGCGCCGCGCGCTTCTTGACCACCACGCCGCCGAGCTGGGCGCGATCCGGCTTTCGCCGCAGGACTGGCACAACATCATCGACCTCGGCGGCTGGGCTCCCGCCCCGCGGCGGCGCGGCCCGGGCGAACGGCTGCGGATCGGCCGGCATTCGCGCGACGTTGCGGTGAAGTGGCCGGCCACGCGCGAGGACATCCTTGCGGCATATCCCGCGGCGGGCGACGTCGAGGTGCATGTGCTGGGCGGCGCCTCGGTGCCGGCGGGCATCCTGGGCGGGCTGCCGGACAACTGGACGGTGCATCCCTATGGCGGGATGACCCCGCAGGATTTCCTCGCCGGTCTGGACGTGTTCGTCTACTTCACGCACCCGGACTGGGTCGAATCCTTCGGCCGCGCGATCCTCGAGGCGATGGCGGCCGGCGTGCCGGTGATCCTGCCCCCCGTCTATCGCCCGCTGTTCCGCGAGGCCGCGATCTATGCCACGCCCGCAACGGCGATGCAGGCCGCGCGGGCGCTGCACGCCGACCCTGCAGCCCATGCCGCGCAGGCGGCGCGGGCCGCGGCCTTCGTCGCGGCCGAGTTCGGCCACGAGATGCATGTGCGGCGGCTCCGGGCCGCGGGGGTGGGGGCGTGAGGAAGACCAAGTCATCCGCCCCGGCCGCGGCGGACGCCGCGGCGGATGATGCCGCCGCGCGCAAGGCCGCGCGGCGTGCCGCCCGGCGTGCGGCGGCTCTGGCCGCAGCCGCCCTCGTCCGGCGCGAACTTCCGCCGACGCCCCCCGCGGCCGGGGCCGGCGCCGGCGCACCGGCCCGTCGCGCGGACGTGCCGGCCCCGTCGCCGGCCCCGTCGCCGGCCCCGGCCCCGGCCCCGTCGGGCGGGCGCGCGCCCTATTGGGCGGGGCGCTTCGACAGCCTCTATTACCGCGCGGTCTACCAGATCGTCGCCGTGGCAGGCGACGGCGCGCGCAGCGTGATCGACATCGGTTCGGCCGAGACCGACTATGTCACCTGGTTCGACTGGATCGACGAGAAGGTGCAGCTCAACCGCGGCTTCACCCGCGAGGGGCCCGAGGGCGTGCGCCGCATCTCGGCCGATTTCCTCGCCTGGGCGCCCGACAAGGTCTACGACATCGGCCTCTGCCTGCAGGTGCTCGAACATGTCGAGGATGCCAAGGGCTTCTGCGACCGGCTGAAGGCCGTCGCGCGGCAGCTCGTCGTCTCGGTGCCCTGGATGTGGCCCGCCGGGCGGGTGGCAAGCCACATCCACGATCCGGTGGACGAGGCCAAGCTTCACGGCTGGATGGGCCTGCGCCCGAACTTCCAGATGCAGGTGACCGAGCCCTTCGGCCCGACGCGGCTGATCGCCTGGTATGACCTCGAGCATGGCCCGGCGCACCGCATCCCGCGCGAGCTGTCGCGCGCGCGCATCGCCGCCCGGGCGCGCGGGCCGGGGCAGGGTTGAGCGTGACGGCCGGCCTGCCCGCGGGGTTCGACGCCGCGGCCTATCTCGCGATGAACCCCGACGTGGCCGCCGCCGGCGCCGACCCCGCGGCGCATTACCTCGCCTACGGCCGGGCCGAGGGGCGCTGGCCGCACCTGCCGCGGGCACCGGGGATCGAGCCCGATCTCTGGCGCGGGTTCGAGGACGAGGCCGCGCCGGCGCTCGCCGCGCTCATGGCCGACCCCTCGGGGCACGAGCGCGCCTTCGCCGCCTGGGCGCTCGCGCGCTGGCATGCCGCGCACGAGGACTGGGCCGAGGCGGCGCGGCACCTGCGCGCGCATCTGGCCGAGGCCGAGGCGCCCTTTGCCGTGGCCCATGCCGGGCCGGCGCTGCTGGCCGCGACGGTGCTGCCGCGCGTCGGGGCCGCGGCCGAGGCGCGCGCCGCCCTTGCCGCCGCCCGGGCGCGCCGCGGCCCGCTGCCCGACCTGCGGCTGGCCGAGGCGAACCTGGCCGGCTCGCCGCGGGCGGCGGTGGCGGCGCTGAACGCGCTGTGGCGGGCGGCGGGCCTGGCCGCGATGCGCCTCGCCCCGGGCGCGGCGCCGCCGTTCGACCGGTTGGCGCCCGCCCTTGCCCTGGCCGGGCTGCTGCCGCGGCGGGCGCCGGCGGGGCCGGTCGTCAGCGTCATCGTGCCCGCGCGCAACGCCGCCGCCACGCTGCCCGCGGCGCTTTCGGGTCTGCTGCGGCAGGAGTGGCGCGCGCTCGAGATCCTCGTGGTCGACGATGCCTCGGACGATGCCACCGCGGCGGTGGCCGAGCGCTTTGCCGCGCGCGATGCCCGGATGCGCGTGATCCGGCTGGCCGAGAGCCGCGGCGCCTATGTCGCGCGCAATTCGGGGCTGGCCGCGGCGACCGGCGCCTTCGTGACGGTGCAGGATGCCGACGACTGGCCCCATCCCGCCAAGATCGCCCGGCAGGTCGCCCCGCTGCTGGCCGAGCCCGCGCTGAAGGCCACGGTCTCGCACTGGGTGCGCGCCACGCCCGAGCTCGACTTCGGGACATGGCGGGCCGAAGCCGCCTGGGTGCATCGCAACGTCTCGTCGCTGATGATCCGCGCCGGAATGCGCGAGGCGCTGGGATACTGGGACCGGGTGCGCGCCGGGGCGGACACCGAATACTACTATCGCCTGCAGCGCGCCTTCGGGCCGGCCTCAATCGCCGAGGTGCTGCCGGGCGTGCCGCTGGCGCTGGGGCGGATGCATGCGGGCAGCCTGACGCGGCAGCCCGAGACCCACGCCCGCACCCAGCACGCCGGGCCGCGGCACGACTATCACCTGGCCGCGACGCTCTGGCACCGGCGCGCCGCGGTGCCCGCCGACCTGTTCCTGCCCGAGCAGCCCGCGCGGCGGCCCTTCGATATTCCGCCCGCGCTGGGGGTGGGCGACCCCGAGCCTGCGCTGCTGCCCGAGGACATCGTCCGCCGCTCGCCCCTGTTCGATGCGCGCTGGTATCGCGCCACCTATCCCGACGTGCGCCGCGCCGAAGTCTGCCCGGCGCACCAGTATCTCGTCCGCGGCGCGGACGAGGCGCGCGACCCCGGGCCCGGGTTCTCCACCACCGCCTACCGGCTGGCGGTGGATTGCGGCGGGCTCAACCCGCTCGTGCATTTCGAGACGGTGGGGCGCGCCGCGGGCCTGCCGGCGCTGCCCGAGTTTCCCGGCGCGCTGGCCGGGGCGGCCGGGCCGGTGCGGCTGATCTTCGGCCATCGCGCCGAGACCTCGCTGCACGGGGCCGAGCGCAGCCTGGTGACGATGCTCGAAGCCGCGCGCGCCGCCGGCGAGGTGCCGGTGGCCGTGCTGCCCGCAGCGCACAATCCCGCCTACATCGAGACGCTTCGCGCCCGCGCGGCGGCGGTGCATGTGCTGCCCTATCCCTGGCGGCGGAAGGGCCGCCGGCCCCACCCGGAGACCGTCGCGCGCATGCGCCACCTGATCCGCCGGCACGGCGCGGCCGCGGTGCATGTGAACACGCTGGTGCTGGATGCCCCCCTGCTTGCAGCCCGGGCCGAGGGCGTCCCCGCGGTCGTCCATGTCCGCGAACTGCCCGCCGAGGATCCCGAACTTTGCGCCGCGCTGGGCGAGACGGCCGAGGAGACCCGCGCCTGGCTGCTGGGGGCCGCCGAGCGCTTCGTGGCCAATTCGGCCGCCGTGGCGGACTGGATCGCTGCGCCGGACCGCACGCGGATCGTGCCGGTGCGGGTGGACCCCGCGCTGTTCGAGATGCCCTTCGCCCCCGAGGCGCCGCTGCGGGTGGCGCTGGTGTCGAGCAACCTTGCCAAGAAGGGCATCGCCGATGTGCTGGCCGTGGCGCGGCATGTCGCGGCGCTGGGGCTGCCCGCGCGGTTCCGGCTGATCGGGCCCGAGACGCCCGACCTCAAGGCGCTGGGCCCGCTGCCTGCGGCGGTCGAGGCGCCGGGCCCCGCGCCCGACCCGGCGGCGGCGATGGCGGGGGCCGACATCGTCCTGAGCCTGTCGCATTTCGCCGAATCCTTCGGCCGCACGGTGCTCGAGGCGATGGCGGCGGGCCGCCCCGTGGTGGCCTATGCCCGCGGCACCCCGGCCGAGCTGGTCATCGACGGCGAGACGGGGTTCGTCGTGCCGCCCGACGACCCCGCCGCGGCGGCGGCCGCGCTGGCGCGGCTGATCGCCGACCCCGCGCTGCTTGGGCGCCAGAGCGCCGC
>CALJZN010000017.1 GCA_937983405.1 uncultured Paracoccaceae bacterium | reverse complement strand
GACCCCGGCGGCAAAGCGGTTGCGCCCGTCGCGGAAGTCGCCGACGAAGCTTTTCTCCCACAGGCCTTCGGTCAGGATCACATGGGCGATGGCCAGCGCCAGCGCGCCGTCGGTGCCGGGCCGGATCAGCAGGCCGCGGTCGGCGGCCGCGAGCGTGGTGTTGACATGCACGTCCACCGCCGTGACGCGGGTCTTGGGCGTCTTGCGCCCGCGCATGTAGCCCCAGACCTGCATGTTGTTGTTGTAGGGGCGGAAGGCCTCGAGGAAGCCGCAGCCGAACATCAGCAGGTAGTTGCAGTTGCGGTAGTCATGGGCGTTGTAGCTGTCGTTGCCGTCGGTGAAGCCCTTGGCCTTCATCGAGCCGTCCGAGCACATCGAGGAATGCCCGATCGGCATGTTGGGCGAGCCGTAGAGGCTGCCGAAGGTACCCAGAAGTCCCGCACAGGACGCCCCCCAGCCGCGGCCGTAGAGAATGGCGGCGCGGTGGCTCTCGCCCTTCTCGCGCAGGGCGTTCAGCCGGTCGGCCACGGTCTGGAGCGCCTCGTCCCAGCTGACGGGCACGAAACCGGGGTCCTCGTTGCGACCTTTCCGCGGGTTGGTGCGCTTCATCGGGCCGCGCCAGCGGTCGGGGTCGTAGAGGACGTAGATGCCGAGCGGTCCCTTCGGGCAGAGCTTGCCGTTCGAGATCGGGTGATCGGCGGTGCCGTAGATCGCGTGCACCCGCCCGTCGGTCGTATAGACATCGATGCCGCAGCGCGCCGGGCACTGGTGGCAGATGTTCTTGGTGACCTTCGTGTTGGGCTGGCGCCGTGCCGCCTGCGCCGCGGCGCTGGTGCTTTCCAGCCCCGCCCCCGGCACCCCCAGCGCCACGGTCGCCGCCGCGCCGGTCACGCCGGTCGCCTGCAGGAAGCGTCGCCGGCTGACCTTGCTGTTGATCTCGTCCATTCGCTCTCTCCTCCGCCTTTCGGTGGTCGTTCACATGTCTCGGCGCCGCCGCAGGCCGTGGGCCAGCGCGGCAAGATCGGTGTCGCGGGCGCAGGCGTCGCAGACGGTCTGCGCGCCGCGCGGCGCAAAGCGCGTCCGGCAGCGGCTGCAGGCGACGACCGGCTGCGTGATCAGGGCCCGCGGGCCGTCGATCGGCGCATCGCCGGCCGCGGCCAGCGCCAGCACGCCGGTCCGAGTGCAGTCGCCGCAGCCGATGCAGGCCGTGGCGTCGAACAGAAGCGTCGCCATTGCATCGGTTTCGGCGACGCTCAGCGCCGCGGTCGGGCAAAGCCGGGCAAGGCCGCCGGGGTCGCGCGGCTCGCCGGTCACGCGAAGCGCCGGAAACAGGGCGCCCGGCAGGGCTGCGCCGCGCGCGAGGTCGGCCAGCCGCGCTGCCCGGCGCCGCGGGCCGGGCGTTTCGACCCGGTCGGGCAGACCGGCCAGCGGATCGACAGGGGCGCTGCCCTGACCTGCCCCGGCCAGCCGTGCAAACAGCGCCCGGCGCGCCGGATTGTCGCTGCCGCCCCGGGGCGGGGCGCCGGCGCGCCAGCCTGCCAGCGGGGCGCGGCGGACCTGCACGCGGGCGACAAGCCCGAGGGTCTCGGCCTCGGCGTTGACGCTGTGCAGCGCATCGGCCCAGGGGGCTGCCTGCCCCCCCGAGACCGGGCAGTCCCGGCACCAGCCCCGGTCGATCACCGTCACGTCGCCCAGCGCCAGCGCATCGCGCAGGGTGGCGGGCGACAGGCCGCCGAGACAGGTCACGCGCTCGGCGCCGTCCTCGGGCCGACGGACGCGCGCGCATTCGTAAAGACGCGCCGCCGGGAAGGCCGGGCCCTCGATCGCGCCAGTCGGGCAGACCGCTGTGCAGCGCCCGCAGCCGCTGCAGGCGGCGGGGTCGATGCGGACCGACCGCTCGCGCACCCGGATCGCACCCTCGGGGCAGGCGGCGGCGCAGGCGCTGCAGGGCAGCCCGGGTCGGCGCGCCGTCAGACAGGCGGCCACGGTCAGCCGGGCCGTACCCTGCCGGTCGGTCGCCAGCGCCATGCCTGCGGCTGCGTTCACCTTATCTCCCCCCTGGCTGCAGCGCCGGCACAACCGGACGACACTGCTGGCTCGGCCTCCTCCGCGGGCAAGATTACCTCACGGTATGCCTTGCCATACCGTGATTCCGCCCCCTCGCCCGGGCCGTAAACCTCTGCCTCGAATGAATAATTTTCGGCATCCGGCGATCCGGACGGTTTTGTCGGCGCTTGTCCGGATTTCCGGACAACCGGCCGCGGGGTCAGTCGCGCCCCTCGATCCCCAGCTTCTGCATCTTCTCCCACAGGGTCGAGCGACCGATCTGCAGCAGCCGCGCGGCCTCGGTCAGCGAGCCGTCGGCGCGGGCGAGAGCGCTTCGGATGTGGGCGCGTTCGGCGGCGTCGCGCACCTCGACGAGCGGCGGAAAGTCGCCGGCCGTCGCCAGAGCGACGCCGGGCACGCCTTCCGGAAAGAGGTCGGCGGGAAAGACCGTCTCGCCCCGGGCCATCGCCATCGCGCGCATCAGGCGCGCACGCAGCTCGCGTCCGTTGCCCGGCCAGTCATGGGCGCGCACCGCCTGCTCTGCCGGGTGCGAGAGGCCCCGCAACGGGGTCGCGCGCCGCGCGTTCATCCCCTCGAACAGCCGCGCCATCAGCCAGACGGCATCCTCGGGCCGGCTTCGCAGCGGAGGGATGGTCAGCGCGAGGGCGGCGAGATGGAAATAGAGGTCAGGGCGCAGCCGGTCGGGCGACAGATCGGGGCCGTCGGTCGCGATCAGCCTCGGACCCGCCGCGCCGGCGCCGCCCCAGAGCGTGGTCAGCAGGCCGACCTGCAGTTCGGCCGTCGCCACGCCGATCCGTTCGATCAGCAGAACCCCCTCGCCGGCCCGGGCCAGCGCCCCGCGATCGGGGTCAAGAACCTCCCGCGCCATCTCCTCCGGCGGCAGGCGCGTCAGGTCCAGCGCGACGAAGGGCGCGGCCCGGCGATCCGACAGCGCGTGCAGGCGCCGCGCGACGATGCGCTTGCCCGTCCCGCTTTCGCCGAGGATCAGCACCGGCTCGGCGCGGTCGGCGATGCGCACAAGGTCGTCGTCCAGCGCCCGGGCCATGGGCGAGACGCCGAACCAGGGCCCCGCCCCTCCTGCGACCTGCGGCGCGATCACCTGGCTCAGCCGCTCGAGGAAGCCGCCCATGTCGAAGGGCTTCGTCACATAGTCGGCGGCGCCCGAGCGCAACAGCCGCACCGCCTGCTCGGCAGCCCCCCGCCCGGTCATGAACAGGAAGGGCGGCGGCGCGCCGTGTTCGCAGAGCCTGTTGAACAGCTCCTCGCCGGACCCGTCCGGAAGCCGGATGTCGCAGACCACCGCGTCGAAGCGCTGGCGCGGGGTGCGCAGCGCCCCGAGCGCGCGGTGCATCGTTTTCAGCCAGACGACCCGCGCACCCTCCAGCTCGAGCCGCTGCAGGATCGAGCCGCCCATGATCTCGTCGTCCTCCACGAGCGCGATGTGCCGGCCTTCAAGCACGTCGGTCCTCGTCCACCGGCAAGCTCACCCGCACCTCGTTGCGCCCCTCGGGCGACAGGCCCAGTTCGATGGACCCGCCCAGCGACTTGACCAGATCCCGCACCAGCCGCAACCCAAGCCCCTCGCCCGGCTCGACCGGATCATCCGACAGGAGCCTCGGCTTCATCGCGTCGGGGAAACCCGGACCCGAATCCCACACCGACAGCGACAGCATGCCCCGATCCCGGACGACCCGCACCCCGAGATCGCCGCAGGGGCCCGAGATGGCGGCGGCATTCAACAGCAGGTTCAGCACGATCTGCCGCACCGGGCCGGCCGGAAGCCGGTCGCAGCCCGACAGGTCGGACGCGACCTGCCAATCGAGCGTCTGCGCCTTGCGGTCGGTCTCGGGCCGGATCAGCAGATGCAGGTCGTCGAAGTCCTGCCGGCTCAGCCCCTGCTCGCCCGGACCCCGGCCGTCGGTGCCGCGGTGCAAATCCAGCGTCGTGCGCGAGACATCCCGCAGATGCTTCAGCCCGCGGTCGAGAAGCTCGACGCCCTGGCGGACAACATCGGGCCGGTCCGCGTAGGTCCGGATCGTGTCCACCGTGTTCAGAAGCCCGCCGAGCGGATTGTTGATCTCATGCGCCAGACCGCCGGCAAGCCGACCGAGGCTGACATAGCGCTCGCGCTCGGCCAGCCGGCGCTCGGCCGAGGTGCGCGCCTGCACCGCGCGGATCAGGCTGTTGTAGGTGTGGAAGAGCTGCGCCAGTTCGGGATCGCGGGCGGGCACCATCGCCTCGGGGATCGGCTGCGGCGCGCCGCCCGGCTGCGCCATCTCGCGGGTCAGGCGCCGGATCGGGGCCAGGACGCGCCGCATCAGCGCATAGCCCGCGACCGAAAGCACGAGGATCGCGGCCGCGTTGCCCAGAAGCAGGGTCCACCCGGTGCGCCGCCGCTCGGCAGCGAACTCGCGCACGTCGAAATCGATCACGAGCTGGCCGACCGGCCGCCCCTGCCAGACCACCGTGTTGCGCAGCGAGATCCGGTCGCTGGCGGTGTCGTAGCGGATATCGTCGAGCAGGATCGCCCGGGCGATCAGGTCAACCCCGTCCGTGCCGATCGGGTGGACCTCGGGCTGGGACGAGACGATCACGCGCCCGCGGGCATCGATCAGCGTTGCCATGATCGGACGGAAACCGCCGACGCGCAGGGTCGCACGGTCGAGGATGTCGAACATCTCCCAGATGTCGTCGCGCTGGACGTAGGGGCCAAGCGCGGTCGTCAGGGCGCTGAACTCGATTTCGGCGAGGTCGGTCAGTTGCCGGACCTGGCTGCGGTTCAGCGCCGCGAGCACAAGCTGCGAGGCGACAATGCCCATCAGGACCATCAGGGCCGCCACGATCATCGGCACCCGCAGGCTGAGCGGCAGGGGAACGAGAAGCCGCACGCGCTATCCTCTTTCGGCAACGAGGCGCATCAGCGCCGCGATGCTGTCGAAACTGCCGGGCGCGGGCGCGGCGAAGCCGTCGAGCTGGAGCATCGCCAGCACGTCGCGCCCCGCTGCCGTCGCGGAAATGCCGGACAGCGCCGCGACGATGGCCTCGACGGCGGCGGTGCCCGCGGCTTCGGCGGTGGCCACGACGGGGGGAAACCCATGCCAGCCGGACCGCCACAGAACCCGCGTGCGCGCCACCAGATCGGGCTCGGTGACCGAAAGCACATCGTAGACATAGCCATCGACGCTGCCGCTCTGCGCCAGCCGGCGCGCCACCGCGCGCACGACATTGCGGTGCCCGAAGGTGAAGAAGCTCCGGGCGAAGAACTGCTCGGGCCGCACCCCAAGCTCGAGCAGCCGCGCCACCGTGACCAGATGGCCCGAGTTCGAATCGGGATCCGAGTAGGCGTGGATGTCGCCGCGCAGATCGGCGAACTCGGACGCTGCGCGGTCGTGCGGCACGATCAGGTAGGCGCGATACAGGGGTTGCCCCCGCCAGACCGGGATCGCCACCGCCTCGAGGCGCCCCGGATGCTGAAGCAGGGGATAGCCGCACAGCCAGGCCGCATCGATCTCGCCCAGCAGCAGCAGGGCCACGACCTCCTTGTAGGTCCGGCGCTGGAAATACTCGACATCCCGGCCGGTCGCCTCGCGGAAATGCTGGCCCAGGCGGTCGAGAAGCTGCCAGTCGTTGTCCAGAAACACCGGCGTCAGGCCGAAGCGGAGCGCCCGGCGGGTGTCGGCGCGCGGCGCGCGGGACGCGGCCGCAAGCCCTGCCGCTGCGGCCAGCACCCACCGGCGCGAGACCCTGATCCACCGTTCCAACCGATCCTCCCTGACCGTCGCCGACGCCCGGCTTTGCGGGCGCGCGCGGCAGCGCGCGGCCCGGAGGGCGTCGGCGCAAAATACCCGCCCACGCCCCGCGCCGCGAGGCCGGATTTCGGCCGCGTGCCGGTCGCGGCGGCGACGGTGCCGCGGGCCGCACCGGCCCCGCTGCGGCCGGCCCTGCCTGCGTCGGCCCCCCGGACTGGGGGCGGAGGGGGGGGGAAGGGGTGGCGACGGCGGCCGTCACCCCGCAGCGTCGGCCGGCACGGTCAGATCAGCCGTCGCCGGATGCGGTAGCTGATCGCGTCGATGACGCCGACCGTGACGAGGATCAGAAGGATGATGAAGGCGACCTGCGGCCAGGCGTTGATCTGGATCCGGTCCATCAGGTAAAACCCGATGCCGCCGGCGCCGACGACCCCCAGGATCGTTGCCGAGCGCACGTTGGATTCGAAGAAGTAGAGGGTGTTCGACAGGAACACCGGCATCACCTGCGGCAGGATCGAGAAGCGCATCACCTGCAACCGCCCCGCCCCGGTCGCGCGGATGCCCCGGCTCTGGTCGGCATCGGCATTCTCGATGGCCTCGGCATAGAGCTTGGCCAGGACCCCGGTGTCGTTGACGGCGATCGCGAGGATCCCCGCGAAGGGACCGAGGCCGATGACCGAAACGAAGACGATCGCCCAGATCAGGCTGTCGAGGCCCCGCACCACATCGAAGCCGCGTCGGGTCAGAAACCGCAGCGGGCCGAGCGGCATCGTGTTCTTGGCGCCCACGAACCCCAGCGGCACGGCCAGGATCGAGGCGACCAGCGTCCCGATGAAGGCCATGGCCACCGTCTCGGCAATGCCCCTGACGTAGGTCCAGGCCAGGCCGCCGCTGCTTGGCGGCATCATCATCATGGCCACGCCGCCCAGCCGCGCAAGCCCGCGCGACAGCCGGTCGAGGCTGAACCCCAGCACGGAGAGCCCCCAGAGGAACATCACCGCCAGCACCACGCCCCCGGCGATGCGCGCATACCAGCGCCAGCCGCGGCCCGGAAAGGCCTCGGGGCAGGCGGCGCGGGCAGCCTCGATCCGGGTCATGCCGCCGCCCGCAGGCTGGCCGCCCCGATCAGGCGGTGGCGCAGGCGTTCCGAGACGACGTCGATCACCGTGACCGAGACGATCAGCATCAGCGCGATCGCCGAGATGTCGGTGTAGGCGAAGCTCTTGATCGCCGTGTAGAGCTCCTGCCCGATCCCGCCCGCGCCCACGAACCCCAGCACCGAGGCCGCGCGCACGTTGATCTCGAAGCGCAGCAGGCCGTAGGACAGGAAGGCGGGCGCCACCTGCGGCAGCGCGCCGTAGCGCATCACCTGCGGCCAGGAGGCGCCGGTGGCGCGCACGCCGCGGATGGGTTCGGGGTCGGCGTTCTCGGCCACCTCGGAGAACAGCTTGCCCAGCGCCCCCATGCTGTGCAGCGCGATCGCCAGCACCCCGGCCAGCGGCCCGATGCCGAAGGAGAAGACGAAGAGCACCGCGAACACCAGTTCCGGCACCGTGCGCGCGAACTCGAAGGTTCGGCGCATCGCCCAGCAGGCCCAGGCAGCCGGGGCCAGCGGGCGCGCGGCGACGAAGGCCCCGAGCACCGCCAGCACCATGCCGAACAGCGTCGCATAGATCGCGATCAGGATCGTCACGCCCAGCTCGCGCAGCCAGCGGTCGCCGCGCCGATACCACCGGGCCAGGTCCTCGGCCAGCGTCTCCCAGGCGAGGCGCGGGACCATGCGGCCGAAATAGTTGCCGAGGCGGTCCGAGCGCTCCCACAGCCGGACCAGATCGACCTCGCCCAGATCGGCCGAGATCAGGACGGCAACGACCAGCGCCACCGCGATCAGCGCGGTCTGGCCGAGCCGGACGCGACGCTGCGCAGCCCAGGCGGCCTGCACCTGCTCGACGCTGGTCACGCGGCGTCCTCGATCGCGTCGAGGTCGGCGGTGCCGTAGATGCGCTCGAGCACCGGCGGCGTCAGCCCTTCGGTCGGCCCGTCGTAGACGATCCGCCCGGCCGACATCGCCACGCTGCGCCGGCAGTAGGCGCGCGCCAGCGCCACCGAATGCAGGTTGATCAGCACGGTGATGCCGCGGTCGCGGTTGATGCGCGCCAGCGCCTCCATCACCGCCTCGGCGTTGCGCGGATCGAGGCTGGCCACCGGTTCGTCGGCCAGCACGATCTGCGGCTCCTGCACCAGCGCCCGGGCGATGGCGACGCGCTGCTGCTGGCCGCCCGACAGCTCGTCCGCGCGCTTGAGCGCGTGCGGCCCCATGTCGAGCGCCACCAGCGCCTCGATCGCCGCGGCACGGTCCTCGTCGGTGAAAAGACCGAGCAGCGACGGGATCAGCGGCCGCATGGCCAGCCGCCCGGTCATCACGTTGGTCAGCACCGGCAGCCGCGAGACCAGGTTGAAGCGCTGGAACACCATCGCGCAGCGCCGCCGCCAGTCGCGCAGCGCCCGGCCGCGCAGCGCCAGGATATCGCGCCCCTCGCAGGTCATGCGGCCGGCGTCGGGGTCGATCAGCCGGTTGATGACGGTCAGGAGCGTCGACTTCCCCGCCCCCGACCGCCCGATCACGGCGGTCATCTCGCCCCGGGCGACCTCGAGCGTGACGCCGTCGAGCGCGCGCGCCGCGCCGTAGGTCTTGGTGATCCCCTCCAGCCGCAGGAACGTGCCGGAGGGGGCCGGGTCGGCCATGGTCACTTGGTCGCCATGCGGATCTTGATGAAGGGAATGTAGTCCTCGTGCGTTGTGGCGCCGAAGCCGCCGAAGACGTTGCGCGCGACCTTCTCGAAGGCGGCCGGGTCGGCCCACTGCATGTTGATGATGCAGGCCTGCATCTTGGCCTTCATCGGCTCGGGCAGGCTCTTGGTCGCAACGAAGGGGGCGTTGGGAACCAAGGCCGATTCGAAGATGAAGCGGATGTCCTCGAGCTTGATCGTGCCGTTGCCGGCGGCGCGGGTGTGGTTGCCGGCCGCGGGCGAATAGTACCAGTTGGTCGTGGCGTCGATGGTGCCCTGCACCACGGCCACCAGCCCGTTGTCGTGGCTGCCGGTCTGCACGAGCGCGCCGAAGAACACCGGCTCGTTGTTGGCATCCACCATGCCCCGCTCGCGGAAATACTGCATCGGCAGCACATAGCCTGAGGCCGACGTCGGCGAGGACCAGCCCAGCGTCTTGCCCCGCAGATCCTCCAGCGTCTGGTAGGGGCTGTCGGCCCGGACCGCGATGACCCACTTGTAGCCGAGATCGCCGTTCACCGAGACGTCCATCGCGATCGGCTGCACGTCGCCGCCCGAGATGTCCCAGCCGGTGGCATAGCCGGCCGGGCCGGTCCAGCTGAGCTGGACGTCGCCGTTGGCCTGCGCCTCGATGATCGCCGAGTAGTCCGAGGCGACGCGCACCTCGACCTTCTCGATGCCCATGCAGGACTGCAGGTAGGCGCCGAAATGCGACCAGCGCTCGACCGCCGACTGGGCGTTCTCGCCGGTGCCGACGCCGAAGGTGATTTGCTTCCATTCGGACCGCCAGTCCTCTTCCTCGTAGGACTGGGCCAGGGTCGCGACGGGCGCCAGGATCAGGGCGGTGGTGAGCAGCAGGCGAGTCATCTGTCCCTCCGGACGGTTGCTTCGCAGCCGATGTAGACCGGCCGGGTCACAGTCGCGTGACACTGCCGCAGGGTGCATCCGGCGACGGCCCGGCCGCCGCGGCAGCGGCGGCGCGGCCGGGCGAGAGGCGGAGGTCGGCCATCGCGCGCGGGCCGCGGCGTTGGGCGAACGGCGGCTCGGCCGCCGCCGGCAGGGCGACCGCCAGCGCCAGGGCAGGCGCGAGGCGCCGCATCGGCCTCAGTGCTCCGTCCAGGGCAGCAGCAGGACGGCGACCGCCGCCGTCGGGCTGCCGTTGAACTGCAGCGCCACCTCGCCCGCGGGCAGGTCGAACACCACGACCTTGAACGGACCGGCGCAGCGCGTCTGCATCTCGAACGCCGCCGAGGGCAGGATGCGCCCGTCCGCCACGGCGTCGAACCACAGCCCGTTCGAGGCGGCGACGCGCCACAGCCCGGCCTTCGGCACGGCCACGCGGACATGGCCCGCGAAGCGGTCGGGCGCGCCGCGGTCCTGCTCGGGCGGCGGAGCGAAGGCGACCTCGGGGTGCGGCCGCAGCGCGACCTGCGTCAGCGTTGCGGCGGCGACGACCGGCGCCGCCCCGGGCGCGGCCGCGGCCGCCACCTCGGCCCGCGGCCCCGCGGCCCAGGCCGCGGCCTCGCGCGTCACGTCCATGGCGAAATCGGCGCAGCCGCCGCGCATCTCCTCGAAGGGGCGCGGGCCGGGCAGCGGCATGTCATGCGCCGGCGCGGCCGGGGCGGCCATCACCAGCGCCAGGGCGGCGGTCGCAAGATGGGTTTTCATGGTGCACTCCTGCAGGGGGGGCTCCCGGGCCGGAAACGGTCCGGGCGGAACGCCGGCGCGCCGCAAGCGGGGCGCGCCGGAGGCTTGGCCGCGGGGCGGTCTTGCGGCGGCGGTCTCTGCCGGGGTCGGTCGACGGGCGACATCCGGCGGGCCCTGGCCGAGTGACCGTCCGGCCAGGGGTCGGCGTAGGCCGGATCGGCAAGGAACCCCTCGTCGGTCAGGCTTTCGAGACAGGCGACCAGATCGGCGATCTCGGCCCCGGTGATCGCGAAGCCGGCGATCAGGCCGTCCTTGAACGGGTGGTCGCGCCCCGCCCCGGCATGGGGGCCGTCCGCGATGCGGCAGCCGCCGGCGGCTTGGTGGCGGATGACCTGCTCGCGCGTGGCGATCGAGCCGGCGTGCATGTAGGGCGCGGTGACGGCCACATGGCGCAGCGAGGGCGTGCGGAAGCGGCCGATGTCGGCGGCGACCCCGGTGACCTCGCAAAGCCCGAGCCCGCCCGGCGGATAGGCCCCGGTGCCGCCGAGGTTGTAGAGCCCGGTGTTGTGACAGGCGCTTTCGGGGAAGGCGGTGCGCCCGGTCTGCAGGTTGTCGGTGAACAGCGCCCCGGCATGGCAGTGGTAGCATTCGAGGCGATGGTCGAAGAACAGCGCCTGCCCGCGGCGCGCCGCCTCCGACATCGCGCCCGGCTCGCCGCCGCGGGTGGCGCGGTCGTCGCGGCTGCCGAGCGAGATCAGCGTGCGCAGGAAGGCCCCGAGCGCGCGGGTTATGGCGCAGGGGTCGGGCACGGGCCGGTCGGGGAAGGCCGCCGGAAAGGCCGCGGCATAGAAGGGGTCGGCGGCGAGGCGGGCGAGCAGCGCCGCCTCCCGCCTGGCCAGCCCCATCTCGACAAGCTCGGTGCCGAACAGGGGCGCCAGCGCCTGCACCTCCAGCGTCGTGACATGCGGGTTGGCCCAGGTCAGCGTCGGCATGTGGCCCGCATCGGCCAGCGAGGGCGCGTTGCGCCGCCCCGGCGTGCCGTGCACCCCAAGGGCAACGCTGCGCCCGTCGGTGAAGGCCAGCGCCTGCACATGGCACGAGGCGCAGGCCACGGTGCCGTCGGCCGACAGCCGCGCGTCGTAGAACAGATGCCGGCCGAGCTCGACCAGCGCCGGGGTCATCGCGACTTCGGCGGGCGCCGGCGGCGGCGGCATCCAGGCGGGGATCGGCCAGCGAAAGGCGTCGGCCGCCGCCGGACCCTGCGGGTCGGCGCCGCCGGCCGGTCGCGCGGGCGGGGCGGCAAGGGCCAGCGCGAGAAGGGCGGCGGCTGCCACCCTTCCCGCCCCGCCCCGCGCCCGGGTCGGCGTGGCAGACACGGTCGCTGCCCTCAGCGCAGCGCGACAAGACGCTGCACCTCGGCCGGGAAGGCGTTGAACGCCAGCCCCAGCCGCGGCAGCACGGTGTTGCAGTCGGGATCGTTGGGGAACGACATGCAGCCGAGGCTGGTGTCGGGCGTGTTGAAGGTCAGGTCCGCCCCCGCCACCACCGGGGCCGGGTCGATCACCACGACCGAGGCGCAAGGCACGAAATCGGGCAGCTCCACCGCCACGCGGTTGGGGTTGGCGCAGGGCGCGGCGGGCGGGGTCGTCGCGTCCGCGGCGGCGCACATCGTCGAGCCGAGATGCAGCATCCAGCCCTTCGGCCCGCCGTGGCCCGGCCCCTCGGCCTGCGCCGCGCCCGCCGCGGTCATCGCCGCCGCGGGCAGGAACTCGATCTTGGCGAACGTGTAGCCGCCGCGCCAGTTCCAGAACATCGCCGTCAGGTTGAGCGGCGGGGGCGCCACGGTCGGATCGCCGTGGTTGCGCGCGAAGGGCACGCCCAGCTCGAAGGCAAGCCCGCGATAGCTGCCCTCGGGCACGGTGCCGCGCAGCACGCGGTTCATCTGCGGCGTGCCGTTGGCGCAGAAGCCGCTGGCGTCCTCGAAGTCCAGCAGCGCCACGTCCTCGACCTGCCAGGCGCCATCCTGCGCCAGCGCCGCGGGCACGCGGCTGCCGTCGGCGGCGATCAGCCGGACGGCCGAGACGAAGAGGCGGAAGTCGAGCACGCCCACCTCGGTGCCGGCCGCCCCCAGCCCGGGGTAGCTGGCGGCGCAGGCAAAGGGGGTGCCGGCGATCTCGGCGGCGAAGGGGATTTCCACGGTCATGTCGGCCAGAGCCGGACCGGCGATCAGGGCGGCGCAGGCCGCGAGGAGGAAGCGTTGCAAGGCATGTCCCTCGGGTTGATCGGTGGGCCGCGCAGACGGCGGCGGCCGCGGCCCGCGGAGCGGGCCGGGCAGGCTCAGATCAACGGAAGGGCCGGCGGACCGGTCGCGGGCGGCGCGCGCGCGCCGGTGCGCGGCAGGACCGGCGCCGCCGGGCAGAAGGCCGGCGCGGCCGAGAAGGCCGGGCTCCGGGACGGTCCGGGCAGCGCCGCGGGCATGGCCATACCCTTGCCCAGCGTGCAGGCCGGGCATTCGGCATGGGGCGCACCCTGCCCGTCCGCGTCGCCTGAAAGGCAGGCATCGTCCAGCGTCCCGCCGGCGGCAAGGAAGGCGGCGATCCGGGCCTCGGTGGCCCGCTGCCCGGCCGAGGCGGGACGATGCGCCAGGCCGACAAGGCAGAGCGCCAGTGCACACAGCACCGCCACCGCCCGCGCGACCCTGACCGACGTCAACCTTCCCATGCTGGAAGGTTTAGCCCCGAACCCCCGGCCACGCAACCGGGTCGGACGACACCGGGACCCGGCGCAGGCCCGAACCCCTCCGGCGGGCGGCATGGAGGACGCGCGCCGCGCACGGCGCGATCCGCAGGCCCGGGGCCGTGCGGTGCGGCGGCGGCCGAGGCCCCTGTCCGGCTTCTCTGCCGCAGGCCGGCATGCCGCGGGTCAGCCCTCGCGCGGGGGGATGGCCCCGGGGTGGCGCAGGGTGCGCGCGGCGACGGCGTGGGCGGCCGCGGCGGCGGCGGCCGGCCCCTTGCCCCGCAGCAGCGCGGCGATGAAGCCCGCGTTCCAGGCATCGCCCGCGCCGGTGGTGTCCACGACATCGGCGACCGGCGGCGCCGGCACGCGCTGCACGAGGCCGCCGTCGCGCACAATCGCCCCCTCGGCCCCGAGCTTCAGCGCCACGCGGGCCGGGCCGGCCGCCTCGAACGCGGCGAAGGCGGCCTCGGGCGGCGTCGCAGCAGCCAGGCCCAGCACGGCAAGGTCGGCCGGGTGGCTGGGCAGAAGCCAGGCCATCCGCGGCGCGACGGCGGCGAAGGCGCGCCGGGCCGCGGCATCGCCGCCGCGCGCCGCCCACAGCGCGGGGCGATGGTTTGGGTCGTAGACGCCGCGCGCGGGCGCCTCGGGCCCGGCGGCGAAGGCCGCCACCAGCGCCTCGGCGCTGGCCGAGATCGCCTGGGTGATCCCCGAGACGAGCACGAACCGCGCCCCGGCCACCAGCGACGGGTCAAGCGCGTCCGGCCCCATCGCCGAGGCCGCGCTGCCCGCGCGGCGGTAGTGGAAGCGCCGCTCGCCGCGGTCGTCCACCAGCACGAAGTAGAGCCCGTTGAGCCCCGGCACCACGGGCGCTGCGGCAAGGTCGATCCCCTCGGCCGCCCAGGCCGCGCGCAGGGCCGGTGCGAAGGGATCGTCGCCGATCCGCGACAGCAGCGCCACGCGCAGGCCCAGCCGCGCCGCCTGCACCAGCGTGTTCACCGCATCCCCGGCAAAGCCGCGGCGGAAGCGCGCGGCGCGGTCGAAGGCGCCCTCGGCGGTGAACTCCACCATGCCCTCGCCGATGGCGATCAGGTCGTGGCGGAAGGCCGCGGCGCTCATGCGCCTGCCGCGGCGCGCTCGGCCAGCCGCACGAGCACGCGGACCGCCAGCGCCATGTCCTGCACGCTGACCCATTCCAGCGGCCCGTGGATCTCGTGCATGCCGGTGAAGAGGTTGGGGCAGGGCACGCCGAGCTCGGTCAACCGCGCGCCGTCGGTCCCGCCGCGGATCGGCACCGACACCGGCACAAGCCCGCAGTCGCGGTAGGCGGCGCGGGCAAGCTCGACGGGCCGCATGTCGGCCGCGAGGCGGTCGCGCATGTTGCGGTATTGCTTCTCGATCGCCACGTCGATCTTCGCGCGCGGCTCGGTCGCGGCGACGGCGGCGCAGACCTGGCGCAGCAGGGCCCCCTTCGCCGCCAGCCCCTCGGCCTCGAAGTCGCGCAGGATCAGCCGGATCTCGGCCTCGGCGGCGGTGCCCCGCAGCTCGTAGACATGCAGGAAGCCCTCGCGCGCCTCGGTCGTCTCGGGGGTCTGGGTGGCCTGCGGCAGGGTCTGGACGATCTTCGCCGCCAGATGCAGCGCGTTCACAAGCCGGCCCTTGGCCCAGCCAGGGTGGGCCGGGACGCCCGCGATGCGCACCACCGCGCGGTCGGCCGAGAACGTCTCGAACTCAAGCTCCCCCGGTGCCGCGCCGTCGAGGGTATAGGCGAAGTCGGCGCCGAGGTCGGCCGGCAGGCGCGGATCGACGCCGCGGCCGATCTCCTCGTCGGGGGTGAAGGCGATGCGGATCGTCCCGCGGCGGTGCGCGGGGTCGGCCAGCATGCGCCGCGCCGCGGCCATGATGATGGCCACGCCCGCCTTGTCGTCGGCCCCGAGCAGGGTGGCGCCGCTTGCGGTGACGATGTCCTGCCCGACCTTGCCGGCGAGCGCGGGCGAGACCTCGGGCGAGAGCACGAGGTCCGGGGCGTCGGGAAAGGCGATGGCGCTGCCGTCCCAGGCGCGATGCACCCGCGGCTTGACGCCGGCGGCGGCGAAGGCCGGAGCGGTATCGAGATGGGCCACGAGCCCGATCACCGGCACCGGCCCCGGCACCGTGGCCGGCAGCGTGGCCAGCACCGCGCCGTAGTCCGTCAGCCGCACATCGCGGGCGCCCATGGCCGCGAGCTCTGCCGCCAGCAGGCGCGCGAGGTCGAGCTGGCAGGCGGTGCTGGGCGTGCTGGCCGAGGCCTCGTCGCTTTGCGTGTCGATGGCGGCGTAACGCAGCAGGCGCTCTTCGAGGTCGCGGTCGAGGTCGGCGGTCAAGGGGCGCTCCTGCATCGGGATCGGGCGACGGGCGCGGGGTTGGGCGTCTTCGGGCGTCGGCGCGTGCTCCGTTCCGGCCGGGGCCGCGGGGCGGCGCAGCAGCGGGGGCCTCGCAGCTCTCGGTCGCCGACCACTGCCCGGGCCATCCCATGACCCGACCCGCGGCGCAAGCCCCCAACGGCATCATCCGCACGGATCGCCGCGCCGCCCGCCCGAGACCGCCCGCCTGTGATCGCCCGCCCGAGACCGCCCGCCCGTGATCGCCCGCCCGGGCGGGGTTAGCGCTCAGCCGTCGGGCAGCCCGCGCACCAGCGCGGCGAGGTCGTCCCACACACCGGGCGCCGCCGCCAGCACGGGGCCGCCCGCGGCAAGGTCGGCGCCGGCGGGATAGGGCAGGACGCGCCCGCCCGCCTCGCGCACCAGCAGCAGGCCGGCAAGGCAATCCCAGGGGTGCATGTGCGGCTCGTAATAGCCGCCCAGCCGCCCGGCGGCGACGGCGGCCAGCATCAGCGCGCCCGAGCCGTTGCGGTAGAACATGCCCCCCGCGGCCATCAGGCGCCGGATCGCCTCGGCCACATGGGCGGGCGCGGTGCGGTGGCTCGCGCCGATGCCGACAAGGCTGCTCGTCAGCCGGATGTCCGGCGCGATGCGGAGCGCCGCGCCGTCGAGCCGGGCGCCGGCGCCGTGACAGGCGGTGAACATCTCGCCCGCCGCGGGGTGAAAGATCGCCCCGGCCGCGGTGCCCCCCTCGCCCTGCACCGCGATCGCCACGCACCAGTGCGGCAGGCCCGCAAGGAACGGCACGGTGCCGTCGATGGGGTCGATCACCCAGGTGAAGCCCGAGGTGCCGGGCTGCGCGCCCCCCTCCTCGCCCATGAACCCGTCGTCGGGGAAGGCCGCCGCGACCAGGGCGCGCACGATCTCCTCGGCCTCGCGGTCGGCGCGGCTGACCATGTCGAGCGCGCCGTGCTTGGTCTCGACCGTCAGCGCGCCGCGGTCGCGCGCGAGCGCCAGCGCATGGGCGCCGGCCGCGCGGGCGGCGGCCTCGGCCAGGGCGAGGCGGTCGGCGACGGGGTCGCGGGGCATGTCAGGTCACCCGGATCGGGGCGGTTTCGGGGATGTCCAGCCGCACCGCCGTGCCCGCCGGGATCGGCGCCTCGGTGATCGGGCGCGAGGCGAGCAGCTCGGCAAAGCCGGTCGCGATCTCGTATTCCCAGCGGCTGCCGAGATAGGTGCAGGCCATCACGCGCCCCGCCGGCGCCCCCAGGCCCGGGGTCAGCCCGATGCGTTCGGGGCGCAGCGAGATCTGCGCCGCGCCGTCGGGCCCGGCCATCGGCAGGTCGAGGTCGGCGGCGCGGAAGCGGCCGCCCTGCACCTGCCCCCCGATCAGGTTGGCATCGCCGATGAAGTCGGCCACGAAGGCCGAGGCCGGGCGCTCGTAGAGGTCGCGCGGCGTGCCGATCTGGTCGATCCGCCCCGCGCGCATCACCACGATCCGGTCCGAGACGGCCAGCGCCTCTTCCTGATCGTGGGTGACATAGACGGCCGTCAGCCCGAAGCGCTTCTGCAACTCGCGGATCTCGCCCCGCACCTTGCGGCGCAGCTTGGCATCGACGTTCGAGAGCGGCTCGTCGAACAAGAGCACGTCGGGCTGCTGGACGATGGCGCGCGCCACCGCGACGCGCTGCTGCTGGCCGCCCGACAGCTCGGACGGCAGCCGCGCCTCGAGGCCCTTCAGCCCGATCTGGTCGAGAATCGCGCGCGCCCGCTCGCGCGCCACGCCCTTCGGCTCGCCCCGGATCACCGGGCCATAGGCGACGTTGTCGAGCACGCTCATGTGCGGGAAGAGGGCGTAGGACTGGAACACCATGCCCACATTGCGCTCAGACGCCGCATGGCGGCTCACGTCGCGCCCGGCGATGCGCACGATGCCCTCGGTCGGCAGCTCGAGCCCCGCGATCAGCCGCAGCGAGGTCGTCTTGCCGCAGCCCGAGGGGCCGAGGAAGGTGACCATCTCGCCCTTCGCGATGGCAAGGCTGATGCGGTCCACCGCCAGCGCCTCGCCGTAGCGCTTGGTCACATCGGTGAACTCGATGGCGATGTCGTCGGTCATGCCCCCTCACTCGGCCGGCAGGGCCTGGCCCTGGAACTCGCGCCGCCGCCCCAGCCGCCGGGCGCCGACCAGAAGCTGGATCAGCGCGATGCACAGGATCATCACGATCATCAGCACGGTGGAATAGGTGATGGCGAGCGCGTATTCCCCGGCCTCGACCCGGCCCATGATGTAGGCGGTGGCCATGTTGTGCCGCGCCGAGACGAGGAAGATCACCGCCGAGACCGCGGTCATCGCGGTGACGAAGCTGTAGACCAGCGCGGTGAACACCGCAGGCTTGATCAGCGGCAGCACCACCCGGCGCAGGGTGCGCGCGCTGCCCGCGCCCATGGTCTGGCTCGCTTCCTCCATGCTGCGGTCGATCTGGGCCAGCGCCGCCATGCCGGCCCGCATGCCCACCGGCATGTTGCGAAAGACAAAGCAGATCACCAGGATCGCGGCGGTGCCGGTGATGTCGATGGGCGGCACGTTGAAGGCGGCGACGTAGCTGACCCCCACCACCGTGCCCGGGATCGCGAAGGACAGCATCGTGCCGAACTCGAAGCTGCGCCTGCCGGCGAAGTCCTGCCGCGCCACCAGCCAGGCGGTCAGGATGCCCACGAGCGTCGTCAGCGGCGCGGCGATGGCCGAGACCGCCAGCGTCGTCTGCATCGAGTTCCAGGCCGAGCCGTAGAGGCGCAGCCCCTCGGCCCCGATCTCGACGGCGAAGGCGGTCCGCAGATGGGCGAAGGTGGGCGTCAGATCCCACCGTCCGATGTCGTGCACGAAGCCGCCGATCAGCACGATGGCATAGACGGCGACGGTGAAGGCGATGAAGGGGGCAACCACCGCCCAGGCCGCCCCCTTCAGCCCGGCGGGCAGGCTGGCCGCCAGCCCCGCATCCGACCGGCCGGTGACGGTGACGTAGCTCTTGCGCCCCAGCCAGCGCGTCTGCAGCCAGAAGGCGACGAGTGTGAGCGTCAGCAGGATCATCGCCAGCGTGGCGGCATTGCCAAGGTCGTAGCGGGCGCCGACCACGGCGAAGAAGATCTTGGTCGACAGCACCTCGTAGCCGCCGCCCAGCACGATGGGGTTGCCGAAGTCGGCCAGGCTTTCGATGAAGGCCAGCAGGAAGGCCGCCGCGATCCCGGGGCGCAAGAGCGGCCAGGTGATCTTGCGAAAGGTGCGCACCGGCCCCGCGCCCAGGGTCTGGCTGGCCTCCTCGAGCGTGGGGTTGATCGCCTCGACCGTGCCCAGAAGCACGAGGAAGGTGATCGGCGTGAAGGCCAGCAGCTGCGCCATCAGGATGCCCGGCAGCCCGTAGACCCAGCGCGTGGGCCGGATGTCGAGCAGCTCGGCCCCCCAGACGGTGACAAGCCCGGTGCGGCCGAACAGCACGACAATCGCCACGCCCACCACGAAGGGCGGCGTGATGATGGGCAGGATCGACAGCGCGCGGAGGGTCTGCTTGAAGCGGAACGGGGTGCGCGCGACGACGAGCGCCAGCGCAAGGCCGAGCGCGGTGCAGAGCGTGGCGCAGAGCAGCCCGAGCACCAGCGAGTTGATGACCACACCGCAGCGCCGCGGGCCGCTGAAGCAGTCGAGCCGCCAGATCTCGGGCGCAAGGAAGCGCGACAGGAAGGGCCCGAAGGCGATCGCGCCGTCCGGGCCGACGAAGGCCGCCAGGGCAAGCCTGAGGATCGGGAAGAAGACGAACAGCGTCAGAAGCGCGACGATGAACACCACCGCCGAGGCCGCGAACCGGTCGCCCCGGCAAAAGCCGCGCAGGGCCAGCCCGTGGGCGACCAGCCCCAGAAGGGCGACGCCGGCGGTGAACCCGCCCCAGCCGAGGCCGGTCTGCCCGGCCGCGGCGGCGGGAAACAGGGCGCCGACCCAGCCCGCCGCGGGCCCGCGAAGGCCCACCGCGAAGCCCTGCACCACCAGCGCGGCAAGGCCCGCGAGGGCGAGCGCGAGAAACCCGCGGCCGCCCGGCGCCCGCGCCCCGGCCAGTGCGAGCAGCGGCAGCGCCGCCACCACCGGCCACAGCCACCCCCGGCCCGCCGCGGCATGGCCCAGCGCCGAGGGCAGCAGCGGCTCTCCCCCCGGCGGCGCGACGCGATACCAGGGCAGCACCAGGACGGCCAGCGCCAGCAGCGCCAGCCAGGCAAGCCGCTCGCGGCTTGCGAGCGCAGTGCTTCGGGCGTCGGGGCGCATGGGATCGGGCAGGTCGGGGCCCGCGCCCGGTGTGCGCGGGCCCCCGTTCGCCGCGGGCGCGGCCTAGCGGCGCGATCCGATCTCGGCGTCCCAGCGGGCGAGGAGGCGCGTGCGCGTCGCGCTCGACCCGTAGGTGGCGAAATCGTAGTCGATCAGCCTGATCTGGTCGAGGGCGGGCGATTCGGGCGGCACCGGCGTGCCCTTGTTCGAGGGCACCTGAAAGCTGTTGGCCTGCGCCCCCAGCGCCTGCGCCGCGGGCGTCAGCGCCCAGTCGTAGAAGCGCTTGGCGCTGTCGGGGTTCGGCCCGCCGGCGATGATCGACATCGAACCGATCTCGTAGCCCGTGCCCTCGCAGGGGGCGACGGGGACGATCGGCGCGCCCTGCACCGCCTGCGCCACCGCGTCGTGCATGAAGACGATGCCGATCGCGGTCTCGCCGGTGGCAGCGTTGCGGATCGGCGCGCCGCCCGACTGGGTATACTGGCTGACGTTGGCGTCGAGCTTCACGAGATAGTCGAAGGCCGCATCCTCGCCCATCAGCTGCACCAGCGTCGCAAGCAGGGTGTAGGCGGTGCCCGACGAGTTCGGGTTGGCCACCTGCACGTCGTCGTCGAAGCGCGGGTCGAGCAGGTCGGCCCAGCAGGCCGGCGGGTTCTCGGTGACCCTCGTGCTGTTGTAGCCGAAGCCCAGCGCGCCGGCGTAGATGCCCACGGTGCGGAAGCCCGAGGTCTCGGCCTGCTGCACGGCCCAGTCCTGCAGCTCGGCCAGCATGGGCGAGCGGTATTCCAGCGTCAGCCCCTCCTGCGCGGCCTGCAGATGCGGATCGCCCGTGCCGCCCCACCAGACGTCGCCGCGCGGCTGGCCCGCCTCGGCCTTGAGCTGGGCATAGGTCTCGCCCGAGGAGCGGCGGGTCATCAGCACGTTGATCCCGGTCTCGCGCTGGAAGCTCTCGGCCATCAGCCGGCACCATTCCTCCTGCACCGAGCAGTAGAGGACAAGTTCGTTGGCCTGGGCAGCGGCGGTCAGGCCGAGAAGGCCGGCGAGGGTCGCCGACATCAGCTTGGATGTGCGCATGGAATGCTCTCCCGTTGGACGCTGCCGCGGGGCTTACGGCAGGGATGTAACAGATGGACAACGGCAGCGCGATCCGCCCGCCCGTCGGCCGCGATGACGGCCCGCGCGGCGCCGGCGGCGGCGCCAGGGGTCGCGCCACGGCGGCCGGGCGGCGCACCGTCTCGGACACGGCGACGGTGAGGGGGCGCCCGGGATCCTCCGCCCGCGGTCGGGCAACGGGCGATCGGCCGGGCAGCGGCCCGGTCGCGCCGGCCCCGCCGCGGGGGCCGCGCGCTCAGCCCTCGGGCAGCAGCCGCGCCCGCCCCCCGGGGCCCAGCACGAACACCTCGCGCCCCTCGATCGCCACCGCCGTCAGCGGCCCGCCATAGCCCGCGCGGGTGTCGATGTTCACCCGGTTGCCCCGGTGCTCGGGCCGCGGAATGGCGGTGTGGCCGTGCACCACCAGCGCGCCGTGGTCGCGGGGATCGTCGAGAAAGCCGTCGCGGATCCACAGAAGGTCGTCCTCGGCCTGCCGCTCCAGCGGCAGGCCGGGGCGGATGCCGGCGTGGACGAAGATCGCCCCGCCCGCCTTGTGCCACAGCGGCAGCCCTTCCAGAAACCGCCGGTGCGCCGCGGGCACGGCCGCCACCGCCTCGGCATGGACCGGGGCGATGGGCCGGTCCCCCGGCGCACGGATACCGTAGGAGGCGAGCGTCGCCGCCCCGCCGATGCCGGGCCGCAGCCAGCCGTGCGCTGGCGCAAAGGCGCCGGCCGCGCCGAAGGGATCGTCGAGATAGCCGTGGAACAGCCGGTCGTGGTTGCCCTTCAGCACCACCCAGGGCGCGCCCGCCGCGATGCCGGCCATCAGGAAGGCGATCACCCCGGCCGAGTCCGGCCCGCGGTCCACCAGGTCGCCCAGATGCACCACGGGCGCGTCCGGCGTGCCCTGCGCGGCGCGGTCGGCGACGATCCGGCCGTGCGCCTCTTCCAGACGGGCGAGCTGGCCGTGGATGTCGCCGACCGCGTAGACCGTCATCACCCGACCTCGAAGGTCAGCGCCTTCACCTGGCGGAAGAGTCCCGTCGCCTCGAGCTCGGCGCGCACGGGTTCGGGCACCGGCGCGTCGAGGTAGAGCAGCGCGATGGCATCCTTCCCCGGCGCCGACCGGCCGAGGGTGAAGTTGGCGATGTTGACGCCGTTGCGGCCCATCGTCGTTCCCAGCGTGCCGATGATGCCCGGCACGTCCGCATTGGTGGTGTAGAGCATGTGGCGCCCGATCTCGGCGTCGATGTTGATGCCCTTGATCTGGATGAAGCGCGGCTTGCCGTCCGAGAACACGGTGCCGGCGATCGACCGCTCGAACCGGTCGGTGACCACCGAGAGCTTGATGTAGCCGTCGAAGATGCCCGACTTCTCCTGCCGGGTGGTCGACAGCCGGATGCCGCGCTCGCGCGCGATCACGGGGGCCGAGACCATGTTGACCTCGGGGTTGGCGGCCTTCATCACCCCGGCGATCGCCGCGCAGTCGAGCGCCTGCAGGTTCATCGTGCCCGCGACGCCGTCGTAGAGCACGTTGATGGCACCGATGGGGTCGTCGGTCATCTGGCCGACGAAGGCGCCGAGGTGGCCGGCAAGCCGCAGCCAGGGGCCCATCACCGCCGCCTCCTCGGCCGTGACCGAGGGCATGTTGAGCGCGTTCTGCACCGCCCCGGTCAGCAGGTAGTCGGCCATCTGCTCGGCCACCTGTAGCGCCACGTTCTCCTGCGCCTCGGTGGTCGAGGCGCCGAGGTGCGGCGTGCAGACGACGTTGGGCAGGGCGAACAGCGGGCTGTCGGTGGCCGGCTCGACCTCGAACACGTCGAGCGCCGCACCCGCGACATGGCCCGAGCGGATCGCCTCGGCCAGCGCCGCCTCGTCGATCAGCCCGCCGCGGGCGCAGTTGACGATGCGCACGCCGGGCTTCGTCGCCGCCAGCGCCTCGGCCGACAGCATGTTGCGCGTCCGGTCGGTCAGCGGCACATGCAGGGTGATGAAGTCCGACCGCGCCAGCAGCTCGTCCAGCTCGACCTTCGTCACCCCGAGCTTCACCGCGCGCTCGTCCGACAGGAAGGGGTCGTAGGCGAGCACCTTCATCTTCAGCCCCAGCGCACGGTCGGCGACGATCGAGCCGATGTTGCCGCAGCCGATCACGCCCAGCGTCTTGTTGAACAGCTCCGTTCCCATGAAGCGGTTCTTCTCCCATTTGCCGGCGCGGGTCGAGGCGTCGGCCTCGGGGATCTGGCGCGCCACCGCCAGCATCATGGCGATGGTGTGCTCGGCGGTGGTGATCGAGTTGCCGAAGGGCGTGTTCATCACGATCACGCCGCGGCGGGTGGCCTCGGGGATATCCACGTTGTCCACCCCGATGCCGGCGCGGCCGATCACCTTCAGCCGCGGCGCGGCCGCCAGCAGCCGCGCCGTGACCTTGGTGGCCGAGCGGATGGCAAGGCCGTCGTAGTCGCCGATGATCGCGGCGAGGGCCTCCTTGTCCTTGCCCAGCGCGGGGCGATAGTCCACCTCCACGCCGCGGTCGCGGAAGATCTGGACGGCGGTTTCCGACAGCGCGTCGGACACGAGCACCTTGGGCGCCATGGTTCTTTCCCTAACGAATGTTCGGTTTCGTGCCGGGGCGGGCGGTGGCCCGCGCCCGGGTCAGGCCGCGCCCGGGTCAGGCCGCGGCGGCGAGCCTGGCGCGCTCGGCGCGATAGGCCCACTCGATCCAGGGCATCAGCGCCGCGACATCGGCGGTCTCGACGGTCGATCCGCACCAGACGCGCAGGCCCGGGGGCGCGTCGCGGTAATGCCCGATGTCGAGGGCCACGCCCTCGGCCTCGAGCCGCCGCGCCACCGCCTTGGCGAAGGCCGCGGGGTCGGCGATGCCGGGGTCGGTGAACTTCAGGCAGACCGAGGTGGTCGAGGCCGTGGCCGGGTCCTCGGCGAGGTTGGCGATCCAGTCGCGGGCGGCGACGAACTCGGCGATCACGCGGGCATTGGCCTCGGCCCGGGCGATCAGGGCGGGCAGCCCGCCGATCCGCCGCGCCCAGTCCAGCGCCGCAAGCCAGTCCTCGACGCACAGCATCGAGGGGGTGTTGATGGTCTCGCCCTCGAAGATGCCCTCGATCAGCTTGCCGCCCTTGGTCAGGCGGAAGATCTTGGGCAGGGGCCAGGGCGGGCTGTAGCCTTCCAGCCGGGCCACGGCCCGGGGCGAGAGCACGAGCATCCCATGCGCCGCCTCGCCCCCCAACGCCTTCTGCCAGGAGAAGGTGACAACATCGAGCCTGTCCCAGGGCAGCGCCATCGCGAAGGCGGCCGAGGTCGCATCGCAGATCGTCAGCCCCTGCCGGCCCTCGGGGATCGCATCGCCCGAGGGCACGCGCACGCCCGAGGTGGTGCCGTTCCAGGTGAAGACCACGTCCTTGTCCCAGTCCACCGCCGCGAGGTCCACGATCTGCCCGTAGGGCGCGCGACGCACCGTGGCGTCAAGCTTCAGCTGCTTGACCACATCGGTCGCCCAGGCCTCGCCGAAGCTTTCCCAGGTCAGCACCTCGACCCCGCGGGCGCCGAGCAGCGACCACATCGCCATCTCGACCGCGCCGGTGTCCGAGGCCGGCACGATCCCGATGCGGTAGCCGGCGGGAATGCCGAGAATCTCGCGCGTGCCCTCGATCGCGGCCTTGAGCCGCGCCTTGCCGGCCGCGGCGCGGTGCGACCGCCCGAGCGGCGCGCCGCCGAGCAGGTCAACCGAAAATCCGGGGAACTTGGCGCAGGGGCCCGAGGAGAAGCGCGGATTTGCCGGCCGCGCGGCCGGGATCGTCGGATCGGTCATGCTATCCTTCCAGATACACGCCCCTCGGTGGGGAGGGGTGTCCCGCCGCGGGTCCTAGCGCCTCGGGCCCTCTGGCGCAAGCCTCCGTCCTGCGCTACCCCGCCGCAGCCCCCTTGCACCGGAAGCGCCCATGTTCGTTGCCGTCCTGCTCACCGACCCCGCCGCCCCCGCGCTCGACCCCGCCACGCTGGAGGCCCTGGCGCGCCGCTGGCAGGGCGCCGCGCCGCGCTGGCTGGCGCCGGGCGAGGCGGCCGAGGTCGCCCTGCCCGCCCTGCCCCCCGACCGCTGGGAGGTCTGGGCCGAGCTGCAGCCGCGGGGCATCGACCTGGCCGTGCTGCCCGCCGCGGGGCGGCGCAAGCGCGCGCTGCTGGCCGACATGGACTCGACCATGATCGAGCAGGAATGCATCGACGAGCTTGCGGCCGTCGCCGGCGTCGGGCCGCGCGTCGCCGCCATCACCGCGCGGGCGATGAACGGCGAGATCGACTTCGAGGACGCGCTGCGCGCCCGCGTGGCGCTGCTGGCCGGCCTGCCCGAGGCGGTGCTGGCCGAGGTAATGGCCCGCCGCATCACCTTCCGCCCCGGCGGCCGGACGCTGGTGGCCACCATGGCCGCGGCGGGGGCGCGCTGCCTGCTGGTCTCGGGCGGCTTCACCGCCTTCACCGCCCCGGTGGCCGCGCATCTGGGCTTTCACGAGCACCGCGCCAACCGACTGCTGGTCGAGGACGGCCGGCTGACCGGCCGCGTCGCCGAGCCCGTCCTCGGCCGCGCGGCCAAGGTCGAGAGCCTGCGGGCGCTGGAGGCGCGCCACGGCATCCCGCCCGAGGCGGTGCTGGCGGTGGGCGACGGCGCCAACGACCTCGGCATGCTGGGCGCGGCGGGCATGGGGGTTGCGCTGCACGCCAAGCCCGCGGTCGCCGCGGCCTGCGACCTGCGCGTGAGCCACGGCGATCTGACCGCGCTGCTCTACCTGCAGGGCTATGCCCGCGACGACTTCGCCGCGGCCTAGCCGTAGTGCGCCACCGGCGTGCCCGCGATGGCCGCCATGTTCAGAAGCCCCCGCGCCGTGATCGAGGGCGTCACGATATGGGCGCGGTTGCCCATGCCCATCAGGATCGGCCCGACCTCGAGCGCGCCGCCGCGCGTCCGCAGGATGTTGCGCACCCCGCTCGCGGCGTCGGTCGAGGCGAAGATCAGCACATTCGCCGGTTCGCCGTAGCGGGCATTGGGGAAAATGCGGCCGCGCAGCTCGGGGTCGAGCGCCAGATCGACCGTCATCTCGCCCTCGTAGGCGAAGTCGGGCTGCAGGCCGTCGAGGATCTCCAGCGCCGCGCGCATCCGGCGGGCGCTCGAGGTGTCGAGGTTGCCGAACTGCGACTGCGAGCACAGCGCCACCCGCGGCGCAAGGCCGAAGCGGCGGGCATGCCGGGCGGCGCCGCAGGCGGTCTGGGCGATCTGCTCGGGCGAGGGCTCGGGGTGGATCTGTGTGTCGGCGACAAAGAGCGGCCCCTCCTCCTGGATCATCAGCGACAGCGCCCCGATCGGCCGCAGCCCCCCCTGCGCCAGCACCTGCGTGACGTAGTTGAGATGCCACAGATACTGTCCGAAGGTGCCGCAGATCAGGCTGTCGGCCTCGTCGCGGTGCACCATGACCGCGCCGATGGCGGTGGTGTTGGTGCGCAGGATCGCCCGCGCCAGATCGGGCGTGACGCCGCGGCGCTGCATCAGGCCGTGGTAGGTTTCCCAGTAGTCGCGATAGCGCGGGTCGTTCTCGGGGTTGACGACCTCGAAGTCGCGCCCCGGGCGGATCGGCAGGCCGGCGCGCTCGCAGCGCGCGGCCACCACCTCGGGCCGGCCGATCAGGATCGGCACTTCCGTCGTCTCTTCCAGCATGGCGTTGGCGGCGCGCAGCACGCGCTCGTCCTCGCCCTCGGCAAAGACGATCCGGCGGAAGGACCTACGCGCGGCCTCGAACACCGGCCGCATGAGCATGGCCGAGCGGAACACCGAGCCGTCGAGCCGCTGCCTGTAGGCGTCGAGGTCGGGGATCGGCCGGGTGGCCACCCCCGTCTCCATCGCCGCGCGGGCCACGGCGGTGGCGACGATGCCCATCAGTCGCGGATCGAAGGGCTTGGGGATGAGGTAGTCGGGCCCGAAGGTCAGCTGCTCGCCGCGGTAGGCCGCCGCCGCCTCGGCGCTGGTCGTGGCGCGGGCGAGCGCCGCGATCCCCTCGATGCAGGCAAGCTGCATCGCGTCGTTGATCTCGGTCGCGCCGACGTCGAGCGCCCCGCGGAAGATGAAGGGAAAGCACAGGACGTTGTTGACCTGGTTGGGAAAGTCCGACCGGCCGGTGGCGACGATGGCATCGGGCACGGCGGCGCGGGCCTCGCTTGGGGCAATCTCGGGCACGGGGTTGGCCAGCGCAAAGACGATGGGGCGCGGCGCCATGCGGGCCACCATCGCGCCGGTCAGCACGCCCGGGCCCGACAGGCCGAGGAAGAGGTCGGCGCCCGCGATCGTCTCGGCCAGCGTCCGCGGTCCGCCGGGCTGGGCATAGGCCGCCTTCTGCGGGTTCATGTCGATCTCGCGGCCCTCGTGCACAAGGCCGTGGATGTCGTGCAGCCACACGTTCTCGCGCCGGACGCCCAGCTTGAGCAGCATGTTGAGGCAGGCGATCCCGGCCGCGCCGCCGCCGGTCGAGACCAGCTTGATGTCCTCGAACCGCTTGCCCGCGACGCGCAGCGCGTTGGTCGCGGCGGCGCCCACCACGATGGCGGTGCCGTGCTGGTCGTCGTGGAACACCGGAATCTTCATCCGCGCGCGGCAGATCGCCTCGACCGCAAAGCAGTCGGGCGCCTTGATGTCCTCGAGGTTGATCGCGCCGAAGGTCGGTTCCAGCGCGCAGACGATCTCGGCCAGCCTCACCGGGTCGGGCTCGTTGAGCTCGATGTCGAAGCAGTCGATGTTGGCGAACTTCTTGAACAGGACTGCCTTGCCCTCCATCACCGGCTTGGCGGCGAGCGGGCCGATATTGCCAAGGCCGAGCACCGCGGTGCCGTTCGAGACCACGGCGACAAGGTTGGCCCGGGCGGTGAAGCGCGCGGCGCTGGCGGGATCGTCGCGGATCTCGAGGCAGGCCTCGGCCACGCCGGGGGAATAGGCGCGCGCAAGGTCGCGGCCGTTGGCCAGCGGCTTGGTCGCCCGGATCTCGAGCTTGCCGGGGCGCGGAAACTCGTGGTAGTCGAGCGCCGCCTGGCGGGCGCTGTCGAAGCGCTGCTCGGTCATCCTCCGCCTTTCGTTCAACGTTGAACCATCGTCGCGCTGCAGAGCGGAATAGCCCGTCCTGCCCCGCGGCATCAAGCGGAACCTGCGGCCCGCCGGCGCGCTGTCGGATGATCTGTCGGAAGATCAAGGCGTTTCGGGCGCGCCGGGGCCCTTGCTGCGAGACGGCGATGCAGCGGGACAGATGGCGCCGCGGCGGCAGTGCCCGCGGCGGCAGGCCCTTGCCCCGACCCGCCCGCGCCCGTGGGGCGCCGGGCCGCGCGCGCAGGCCGGCGCGGCCACCGGAAGGGGGCTACGGGCGGCGCGGAGGGCCCCCGAACGCGCGCCAGCCCTGATGCCAGCGCAGCAGCGTGGTCAGCGCGCAGGCGGCGGCGAAGATGCCGGCGAGCGCCGGAAAGGCGCCCGGGAACAGGCACATCGCCACGAAAAGGGCGATCGTCTCGAAGCCTTCGGTCAGCCCGCCGAGATAGTAGATGCCCTTGGCCGGAAAGGCGGCCGAGGTCTGGCCCCGTTTCGCCGCGAGGATCGCGAACGCCAGAAAGGACGAGCCGGTGCCCATGAAGGACGCGATCAGGATCGCAGCGGGCAGGGCGTTCCGGTCGGGGTCTGCCAGCGCGAACCCCAGCGGGACGAGCGCGTAAAAGGCGAAATCCAGCGTGATGTCGAGGAACGCCCCCCGGTCGGTCGGGCCGTTGACCCGCGCCACCGCCCCGTCGAGCCCGTCCATGAGCCGGTTGCCAAGGATCAGCGCCAGCGCCAGCCCCCATTGCCCCGCGGCCAGCGCCGGCACCGCGAGCAGGCCCGCGGCGAAGCCCGCGAGCGTCAGCGCATCGGCCGAAACGCCCCGGCGCGCCAGCCACCGCGCCGGCGGGGCCAGGACGCGCCGCTGAAGGGGCAGAAGCAGCGCGTCGATCACCCCCGCCTCCAGGCGTGAAAGCGTTCGACCAGCGCCAGCAGGCGCGGGTTGACATGGGCGCGGCGCCAGGCGCCGGCGGCATATTTGTTGGCCTCGGCCAGCGTCGGATAGATGTGGATCGTCGCGAGGATCCGGTTCAGCCCCAGCCCGTGCTTCATCGCCAGGACGAACTCGGCGATCAGGTCGCCGGCATGTTCGCCCACGATGGTCACGCCCAGGATGCGGTCCCTGCCCGGCGGGGTCAGAACCTTGACGAAGCCCTGCGCGGCGCCGTCGGCGATGGCCCGGTCAAGATCGTCGAGGCCGTAGCGCGTGACCTCGACGGCGATGCCCCGCGCCCTCGCCTCGGCCTCGGACAGGCCGACGCGGGCCACCTCGGGGTCGGTGAAGACAGCCCAGGGAATCACCCGGTAGTCGGCCCTGAACCGCCAGAGGTTGCCGAACAGGCCGTTGACGGCGGCGAACCAGGCCTGATGGCTGGCGGTATGGGTGAACTGGAAGGGGCCCGCCACGTCGCCGGCGGCAAGGATGTTGGGATAGAGCGTCTCGAGATAGTCGTTGGTCTCCACCACCCGGTCGGCCGGGATCCCCAGCGCCTCCAGCCCGAAGCCCTTCAGGCGCGGCGCGCGGCCCACGGCCACGATCAGCTCGTCGAAGCCGATGCGGCGGGTTTCGCCCCGGTGCTCGACCTCGATCCATTTCGCGCCGTCGCGCCCCCCGCAGGCGAGCGCCCTGTGCCCGGTGAGCACCTGCACCCCGTCGGCCTCGAGCGCGGCCTGCACCAGCGCCGAGACCTCCGCATCCTCGCGCATCAGCAGGCGCGGCGCCATCTCGACCTGCGTCACCGCCGACCCCAGCCGCGCGAAGGCCTGCGCCAGTTCCGTCCCGATCGGGCCGCCGCCCAGCACGACAAGCCGCGCGGGGGCCGCGTCGCGGTCCTTCAGCGCGTCCCACAGGGTTTCCGAGGTGAGAAAGCCCACCTCCTCGATCCCCGGCAGCGGCGGCACGACCGGCTGCGCGCCGGTGGCAAGGATGATGGCGCGGCCGGTCAGCCGGCGCGTGCTGCCGTCCTTCATCGCCACCTCGACCGTCCAGGGGTCGATCAGCCGCGCGTGGCCCTCCAGCACCTCGACACCGAGGCCGGTGTAGCGCTCGACGCTGTCGTGCGGGGCGATCTCGGCGATCACGCGCTGCACGCGGGCCATGACCCGGGCAAAGGCGACCCGGGGCGCGGCAGGCGCAAGCCCGTAGCGGTCGGCCCGGGCCATCTGATGCGCAAGCTTGGCGCTGCGGATCAGGGCCTTGGACGGCACGCAGCCGGTGTTGAGGCAGTCGCCCCCCATCCGGTGCGCCTCGATCAGCGTGACCCTTGCCCGTGTCGCAGCCGCGACATAGGCCGAGACGAGGCCGGCAGCCCCGGCGCCGATGACGATCAGGTTGCGGTCGAACCGCGCGGGCCGCGTCCAGCGCGCATAGACTCGGCGGCGTTTCAGGGCGTCCAGCAGCATGCGTGCGATCCATGGGAAAATGCCCAGCAGGGCGAACGACAGCAGCAGGGCGGGCGAGAGCACGCCCGAAAGGCTTTCGAGCTGCGCAAGCTGCGTGCCCGCATTCACATAGGCGGCGGTGCCGGGCAGCATGCCCGCCTGGCTGACAAGATAGAACGTCGAGGTGCGCATCGGCGTCAGGCCCATCAGCAGGTTCACCGCGAAGAACGGGATCACCGGGATCAGCCGCAGCGAGAACAGGAAGAACGCCCCATCGCGGCGCAGCCCCTCGTCGATCGCCTCGGCACGCCGGCCAAGGCGCGCGCGCACCCAGTCGCGCAACAGGTGGCGCGAGGCGAGAAAGGCCAGCGTCGCCCCGATGGTCGAGGCGAAGGAGACGATCACAAGGCCCTGCCAGAGCCCGAACAGCGCGCCCCCCGCCAGCGTCATCCACACCGCAAGCGGCAGGGACAACGCCGCCACCGCGACATAGGCCCCGAAAAAGGCCAGGATCAGCGTCAGGGCGTTGTCCTGCTGCCAGCTTTGCAGGGCAGACAGCCTGCGGCGCACCGTGTCCAGATCGACGGATTGCACGTCGAGCCCCAGCAGGAGCGCCGCGACCATCGCCAGGGCGAGGAGCAGAAGGATGGGTTTTCTCAATCGTCAGCCCCTCATGTCACCCCCGCTGTCGGCCTGCCGCCGCCACGGCGTAGGGCACGGATGGCGGGCGGCCCGCGTCCTGTCACGCCCTCGGCCGCGGAAAGGGCGTCCCTGCGGTGCTCCGCGCCCGCCCGCCGCCGCCTGCCCCGGCCAGCCCGCCCCTGCCGCGGGATCGCTCCGCCAGGCCCGGCCCCGGCAGGCCCCCCCCCGCCGCACCTTGCCCGCCGTCGCCGTGCCGCGCCCGGTGGCCGGCGGGGCCCTCCGCCCCCCTTGCGCATGAAAGATGGCCCTCGGACGGCGCAGGTCCAGGACCGCAGCGATCGCCACCTGCCCGCACGCGGCAACCCTGTCGCTGCCATCGGGGAGAGGCTTCGGACGAACCCGCAGGATCCGCGGCCTGACCCGGTTCTCCGCCCCGGAACCCTGCCCGCCCGCGATCGCCGCCATCGCTCCGGCGGCCTTCGCGCAAGGCACCCTTCAGGCCCTGCCGCGCCAGGGCGAACGCGCGCGGCCCGTGATCGGCGCCGGGGCGGCACCGCCGCACCCGGCCTTGCGGCGCAGGTCGCCCCTCCCCCCGGCCGAGCGGCCCCGCGACCCCCCGACGGTCGGCCGCCACGCCGGGGCCCGGGCGATGCCGGGCGCCTTCGGCAGGGCCGGCGCGCCGGCCGCGTCCCGCGTCAGCCGTGCTCGTGCCAGCCGGTGATCATCATGCGCAAGTGGGTGGACACCCGGCTGCCGCAGGTGCCGAGGTAGATATGGGCGATCATGAACAGCACGATCGCAAGGCCGGCCAGGAAGTGCAGGACGGCGATCGGCAACAGCCCGTCCACACCCAGCACCTGCTGCGGCGCAAGGTCGGGCCACATGTAGATGATTCCGGTGATCAGGACCGTGGGCATCACCAGATACATCACGATCCAGTAGACGATCTGCTGCATCGCGGTGAAGTTGTTCGTCGCGGTTGGCGGATAGGGCGGATCCTCGCCGCGGAAGATGCCCCAGAGATGATAGCGGGCCTGGTTGCGGATGCGCAGCCAGAACCCCTCGGGCTTGGGCATGTATTGCCACCAGTTGCCGCTGACGATGTTGCCCACCACGAACACCGCATAGGTGGCCACCAGCGCCAGGCCCGCCCGGTCGTGCAGCTGCACCGCCAGCTCGAACGGCACGAGCATGAGGCCGGGCGCGGAGAAATGCAGGCTGATGCCTGTGACGGTCAGGGTCAGGATCAGCACGGCGTTGGTCCAATGCCAGATCCGGATCCAGATGTGCAGGATGAAGACCCGCTCACGCATGCCCGTGCCGCCCCCGTCTGCGCGCCATGACCCAGCGCAGGAACCCGTGCCCCAGCACGCCCAGCAGGACGGCCAGCACCGCAAGAATTGCCCCGGCGTCGAGCGTGGTGTTGCGCGTCGCCCCGATGACATAGGAGGAGCGGGCGATCGCCGCGTTCTGCAACCCCCGCGCCGAAGCCTCGCCGCTGTGGAGATGGCGGTAGAGCGTCGCGCGCAGCGCCGAATCGACGGTGTGGCAGGTGGCGCAGTCGCGTCGGGCCTCGTCCTTGCCGACGATGCGGTGCGACACGCCCAAGAGCGCGGTCGGCGCCACCATCGGCGTGTGGCAGTCGATGCAGCGCACGGCCGCCCAGTGGCGCCCGGGATTGGGCAGCCAGGCGTGGATGGCGTCGATGTCGGGGCGCGCAACCGCCGGAACGACCTGGCCGGCAAAGCGCGGAGCGGCCGCTGCCGACCCGTGGCAGGACAGGCAGGCCGCGTTGTCCTGCGCCACGAGCGCGCGCGGATCGGTCGCCCTCGCCCCGCTGACCATCACATGCGGGTCGTGGCAGGTGGTGCAGGTAAGGCTGTCTCCGTAGCGCCGGGCATGGACGCTGCGCGCGATCTCGGCCTCGATCCGGGGCGTGCGGGTGGCGTGGCACTCGGCGCAGTCGAGGCTGGCCGCGGGCATCGCGCCGCGCGCGGCGACATGCGGATAGTCCCTGAAGGCGCCGACATTGCAGGTGGTGCAGGCCATGCTGCCGTGGTTCGACGCAAGAAACCCCGGCGACTGGCGCAGCGTGCCGTCGCCGTTCGAGGGCACGCCGAACAGCAGCCCGCCCTGTTGCGCATGGGCGCTGTCGCCGACATGGCAGGTCAGGCAGCGCGCGTTCTCGGTCGTGACCATGCGGCGCGTGGCCCGCTCGAGTTCGCTGAGGGCGCCGTCGCCGGCCGCGGGCGCCGCGCGCTGCGCCTGGGCCGGGGCCGGCAGCGCGGCCAGCGTCAGGCTCAGGGCGGCGGCAACCGCGCGGACCGGCCGCAGCGCGATCGCGACGGCATTCGCGCGACTCATGCAAGGCTCCTCAGATATGCGGCATCCTCGCGCAGGAACGCATCGAGAAGACGGGCCCAGGCGCGATAGAACGGTTCGCGGGCCTGGGCCTCGATCTCGGCGGCCCAGGCGGGCACCCAGCTCAGCAGATGCTCCTCGAGCAGGGTGCGTTGCCGTGCGCGGGCATCGGACAGGGCGGCTTCGGCCCCGGGCGAGGCGAGCCAACCCATCAGCGCCAGCAGGTCCGCGATGTGGTCACAGGGGCCCGGCGCCGCCGACGGGGCAAATCCGGCCTCGGCGAAGACCCTTGCGATGCCGGCGGCGACCGGCCCCATCATCTCGCCGGTCCGCCAGAGCGCGGCATGGGGGGGCTTCGGCCCGTAGCCCTCGAGGATGCCCCGGAACAGACGCGCGTGGTCCCGTCCCAGCGCGCGCCGGGCGTCGGCATCGTCTTGCATCCGGGCCAGCACGGCCAGCAGATCGGCTGCAAAGCCCCCTGCCCCCGCCGTGCGCCCTGCCGCAGCCCGCATCGTTGCGATCGCCTCGGGCGACAGGGGTTCAGCGGCGATCGCGGCGAAGAAGGTGTAGGCCTCCGCGCGCCCCTGCGCGTGCCGCGACAGTTCAGCCTGGGCCGTCAATTCGGCAGCACGCCGTAGATCGGCGTGGCGAGCGCGCCCTTGCCCGTGTGGCAGGCGATGCAGACATGGCGGTCAACCGTCCCCGGCTGCGTCGGATGGCCGAGCGGAAATTCGTCGCGGCGCAGGAACTGCACGCCCCGCGGAAACTCGGGGGTGCCGTGGCAGGCGGCGCAGGACATCGCCATGTAGCGCGTGTGGCTCGTATGAAAGCGCCCGCCCATCGCCATGGTGCGCATGCGGTCGATCACGATGTCCCCCTCGCGGATCTGCAGGGCGATGAGACCGGGGCCAAGCGCCGGCACTGCCGTCGTGTCGGTCTCGGCGGGCGCCTGGGTCTGGGCGGTGGCGCCGAGGGCCCCGGCAAGGATCAGGGCAACGGCGAACAGCGTGCGCGGCGTCATGGCTCACCACCTTCGAGAACGTGGTAGACCTGCGGCTCCAGGCCGAAGGCCTGCTTGAGCCGCGTGGCGTTCTTCCGCGCGACATAGGCGGCCACGCGGCCATCTTCGGCGTCGATGTCGCCGAAGATGCGGGCATCGACCGGGCAGACCAGATCGCCGGCGGGGGTATATTCGGCGTCGATCCCGATGCGGTCGGTCCTGCCGGCCGCGACCGCCTTCTCAAGCTTGTGCCAGCAGAAGGTGCATTTCTCGGCCACATTGGGCTTCTTCCGGTGGGTCGGGTGCAGCGCCTCGGCCGGGTTCGCCTCGTAGGGCGTGGCCTCCTGCCCCGGATAGAGGGCGGAGAGGCTGTCGCCGTTGATCTGCGGCACGCCGTTGGGGCAGACGGCCGCGCAACAGCCGCAGCCGGTGCATTTGTCGTAGTCGATCAGCACCACGCCGAACTCGTTCTTGGTGATCGCCCGGTAGCCGGCAGCATCGCAGGCCGCCTTGCAGGCCGGCTTCTCGCACTGCATGCAGTTCATCGTCACGAAGGTGCGGGTCACGTCGGGAAAGGTGCCCCGTTCGGTTTCGATCATCACGTTCCAGGGCGCCCCGTGGGTGAAGTGGTTCTCCACCGCGCAGGCGGCCACGCAGGCCCGGCACCCCATGCAGCGTTCGGTATCTATGACACGGACAAGCTTCATGGGCTCAGACCTCGATCTGCCGGATGCGGCACTTGGTGTCGTTGAACGAGTTCATCCCCGACACGAGGTCGGGATGCAGCTCCAGCGCCTGGTTGATCGCGATACCCCTGCGGGCATAGTCGGGGAAGGCGCCGATGCGATGGCCGTAGTGATGGGACACGCCCACCGTGTCGGGGCGGATGCCTTCGGTGAACCTGCACTTGCCGGTGGCGCTGCCCGCCCGCGTCTCGATGCGCACCTGCGCGCCGTCGCGCACCCCCAGCGCGAGGGCGGTGATCGGGTTGATGAGCAGCGCGTTCTCCTGCGCATCGGCGCCGAGCGCGAAGTTCAGGATCGGGTTCAGCGACGAGCTCGCCATCTGGTTGCGATACAGCCGCTTGAAGGTGATGAGGTAGAGCGGATAGTCGGCGGCCTCGCGGTGCGGGGTGGGGAAGGCATGTGCGCGCAGCGGCACCGGCGAATAGGCGATGCGATAGGCCTCGACGTCGATGTTGGGGATCGTGCTTTCCAGCGCCACCTGGCGCAGGTTGGCAAAGGTCTGCAGCATCGAGTCGGCATAGAACTGCATCTTGGGCGCTCCCGGGCCCTTGAACTTCGCCTCGAGCCCCCTCGGGTAGATTTCCGTGGCCGGAACGATGCTGCCCTTGAACCCGTCGCGCAGCGCGGTCTCGAACGGCTTGCCGCCGGTGGCGTTCAGCCACAGGATCTCCACCGCCTCGCGGGCCGAATAGTCGCGGTAGACCTCGAAGGCGGTGCGCAGCGGAACGCCATCCAGCTCGGGCCGCGGGATCGACCCGTCGGCGGGGAAGGCCAGCAGCGGCTGCACCCCGTTGACAAACGGCTTCAGGCTGCCGCTGGCCAGATCCCAGACCAGACCGGCGCCGCCCGCATCGCGCAGGATCAGCCCTTCCGCGCCCACCAGTTGCGGCGCGTTGGTGAAGGTTGTCAGGAACGCCTCGTCGATCTGGCCGGTCTCGATCAGCAGGCGGCTGACGGCCATGACAAGGGCCACGTCCTTGCCCGGGCGCACCGGAAACCACTGGTCGGCCTTCGCCCCGGCGTGGGACAGGCGCGGCTCCACGACCACCACCTTCATCCCGCGCTCGCGGGCGTCGGTGATGGCATGGTCCATCCTGCGGGCGTATTGCTCGGCCCCGAAATGGTTCGACCCGAACACCAAGAACAGGTTGGTGTGCGCGATGTCGGGCAGGAAGCCGTGGTAGCCCCAGGTGATGTCGTCGGCGACATGCCGCGCCGCTTCGCAGGTCGTGGTGCGGTGGATCAGGTTGGGCGTGCCGAACGCCTTGCAGAACGCCTTGGGAAACTGGTCGCCGATCAGGTATTTGCCCTGACCGTGCTGCCAGATCAACTTGGCCGGATTGTCGGCGCGGATGCGCTGCAGGCGGCCCACGATCTCGTCAAAGGCCTCGTCTCAGGTGATCTCGATCCACTGCGGGTCCTGGTCGAGCCCCTTTGCCGGGTTGGTGCGCCGCAGCGGCCGCTTGATGCGGTAGGGGTTGTGCACGTTGAACCCGCCCGCCACGCCCTTCGGGCAGATGCCGTGGTTGTAGAAGTCGCGCCGCCGGGCATCGGGCGCGATCCCGCGGATCGCCTCGCCGAGCTTGCGCACCTCGATCCCGCAGAAGTTCACGCAGTGCACGCAGGTGGACCTTAACACCTGTTCGGTAACAATCGCCGGGCCGCCCCGCGACGGCTGGGCGAAAGCACCGGCGCCCTTCAGTCCGGCCGACAGCCCCGCCAGCGCGGCGACTCCGGCCATGAAGTCTCGTCGCGTCATGGACATGCTCTGCAACTCCCCGGATCACTCGGCATGCAGCAGGCCCGGATCCGCGTGGCGACGAGATGCAGAACCGCGCGGCATTATACGGAAGCCATAACCGGGCCGGCCGGATCGGTGATTGATCTGGCGCAAGCGCGACAAGATCGGGCCGCCGTGATCCCCGGGGCGGCCGCGGGGGGGCGGCGGCGCGGCGGCGCGGCTGTGCTGGCGCGTCCGTTCCACGCTGCGCGCGGGGTCACGGGGTCAGGCCCCTGCCGGGGTCGAGGGTAGGGGGCTCTTCCGGGCGTGCTTTGGGCGACCAGCCCGGCCTGCGATCCCGCCGTGCCGAGGGTGTCGGCCGACCGCGCCGCGCCGCCCTCGGACAGGTTGCGCACCGCACCGGGGTCGCCGGCCGGGCGCCCGGAGGCAGCGGGCGGGCAACCGACGGCGCTGCGACAGGCCCGAGGGACCCGCGATTCGAAGTCTGCCCGGCGCCCGGCAGGGGCGCGGCACCACCGAAATCTTCGGGCCCAACGCCGAAAACGTATCGGCCCGGCCGGCGCCGCGGACTGCGCGCCCGACCGGCCGGACAGCCCCCTCCCCTTCCGCCGCACGGGGTGCCCTGCGCGCAGCCGGGGGTCCGCGCGTCGGCTCGACGGCTCAGGGCCCTGCGGCCGCAGCCTATCCCCGGGCCGCTTCGATGATCCGCAGGGCCGACGCATGCAGGGCGCCATCCCCTGCCGCCAGAACGCGGCTGCCCGACCCCATCCGCAGCGGCCGCCCTTCCCAATCGGTGATGCGGCCGCCGGCGCCCTCGATGATGGGGGAGAAGGGCGCCCAGTCCCAGATCTCGAGCCCGGCATCCAGTGCCAGATCCGTGCCGCCCGAGGCCAGCCGGCCGCAGGCCAGGCACGAGGCGCCCCAGATGCGCCAGCCGGTCGCCGCCCGCATCGCCGCAGGCGCGGGCAGGTCGGCGGGGCCGAAGACATCGGGCGACGACACCGTCAGGACCGCCTGCGCCAGCATCCTGCCGGTGGCGCTGCGGCAGGGGCTGCCGTTGTGCGTCGTGACCGCGCCTTGCACGCCGATCCAGCGATCGGCCGTGCGGTGCATGTCGATCACGCCCAGCACCGGCACCCCGCGGTGGAGCAGCGCGATCAGCGTGCCATGCACCCGCACGCCCGCGACCCAGGCGGCGGTGCCGTCCACCGGGTCCAGCACCCAGGTCCATTCTGCCCCGGGGGATACGGCCGCGCCCTCTTCGCCGAGGATCCCGTGGTCGGGAAAGCGGTCGGCGATGCGGTTGGCCAGCGCCGCCTCGATCTCGCGGTCGAGCGCGGTCACGAAGCTGCGGTCGGGCTTGAGGGCGGGGGCGCCGGGGCAGCCGTTCTAGACCAGCGCCTGCGCGGCATCGGCAAGATCGACGGCCAGCCCCCGCGCGGCGTCCAGCATCATCCCCGCTTGCCGATGATCGCGAACCGAAGGCGCGCGGACACGAAGTCGATCACGCTTACCACGACCAGGATCATCAGGATCAGCACCGAGACCTGCTGCCATTCGCCGGTGCGGATCGTGTCCGACAGGAACAGCCCGATTCCGCCCGCCCCGACGATGCCGATGATCGTGGCCGACCGGGTGTTCGATTCGAAAAAATAGAGCACCTGGCTGATGAGCACCGGCATCACCTGCGGCAGAAGGCCGAAGGCGATCTCGTCCCACCGTCGCCCGCCGGTCGAGCGCACTCCTTCGGAGGCGTTGCGCTCGGTGGCCTCGATCGCCTCGGAATAGACCTTGGCGAACCCCGCCATGTCCGACGAGGCGATGGCCAGCACCCCGGCGAAGGGGCCGAGGCCCACGACATTCACATAGATCAGCGCCCAGATCAGCGTGTCGATCCCGCGCACGCCGTCGAACAGCCGGCGCGACATGAACTGCACGATGCGGTTGGTCATCACGTTGCGCGCCGCCAGCAGCGACAGCGGAAAGGCCAGGATCGCCCCGATCAGCGTGCCCAGCAGCGCGATCGCGACCGTTTCGCCCAGCGCCCAGGCGAAGGCCGGGAGGTTCCCCTTGGGATCCGGCGGCAACATGAAGCCGATGATGAAGCCCAGGCGCTCGAGCCCGTTCCAGATCCGCGCGAAGCCGAACCCGAACCGGTCGAGCGCATAGACGAACAGCGCCAGCATGACGAAGGCCACGCCCCCGGGCAGCAGATGGCGCTGCCAGCCGGGGCGGATCAGCTTCTGCCGCTCGGGCCCGAGGCGCCGCGCACGATCCAGCAGAACCGAACGGATGCCCGCCATCACTGCCCCTCCCGTCCCTGGATCGCGTGGCGCAACCGCTCGGTCAGGATGTCCACGATCATCACCGTGGCGATGATCATGATCAGGATGGCCGAGATGTCCGAGTAGTAGAACTGCCGGATCGCCGTCACCAGCTCCTGCCCGATGCCGCCCGCGCCGACGAAGCCCATCACCGCCGCGCCGCGGATGTTCACCTCGAACCGCAGCAGGGCATAGCTGACGAAGTTGGGCAGAACCTGCGGCAGCACGCCGAAGATCATCGCCGCATGCCACCCCGCCCCGGTCGACAGGACGCCCTCCACCGGCTTGAGGCTGGCGTTCTCGTTGACCTCGGAAAACAGCTTGCCAAGGGCCCCGATGGTATGCAGCGCGATCGCCATCACCCCCGGCAACGGCCCGAGGCCGAAGGCGACAATGAAGACAAGCGCGAACACGATCTCGGGCACCGTGCGGCAGAACTCGAGCAGCCGGCGGGTCGCGAACACCAGCCATTTCGAGCCGTTGAGCGTGCCCGCCGCGACGAACGACAGATAGCCCCCGACCAGCGTGCCGATGATGGTGCCGGTGTAGGCGATCAGGATGGTGTCCAGCAGCAGCCGCGTCCAGCGGTTGATGCCCCAATACCATTCCGCCATGTCGGCGCGGAAGTTCGCCAGCGACAGCGTCGGCACGAGATTGGAGAAGTAGTTGAGGAACCGCGGTATGCCCTCGGCAAACCGCACCGGGCTGACCTCGGCCATGAAGGCGGCGACGAGGCAAAGCACCAGAAGGATCGCCCCGCCGCCCAGGGTACGCAGGCGCTTGGCGCGCTGCGCCTCGGCATAGGCGCCGCGGACCGCGGCCGCGCGTTCGGGGGCGAGAAGCGGGATTCGGGCTTTCATGGCGCACCGGGCCGCAGGCACCCGCGCGGTGCCTGCGGCCCGTTGTCCTTACTGGCGTTTGCGCAGGGCGTCGACGTAGGCGATCATCGCCATCGAGTCGGTGTAGTCCTCGAGCGCGACCGGCAGGAAGCCCAGACCCTTGCCGTCGTTGAACTTGGCATAAGTCTCGGGCGAGAGCGTCGTCATGTTCAGGAAGGCCGCCTGGATCGCGGCCTTGCAGCTGTCCGACAGGCTGTTGACGTAGATCAGCGGCGAGCCGGCCAGCAGCGGCGATTTCCAGACGATGCGGAAGTCCTCGGCCTTGACCATGCCCTTGTTGGCCATCTGCAACAGGTTCGAGGCGTCCTCGCTGTCCCACCAGTTGGCGCCGGCGTCCACCGTGCCCTGCTGCACGGCGATCACCGCGTTCTCGTGGCTGCCGGTGTAGACCACGTCCGAGAAATATTGCTCGGGGATGATGTTGTTGTCGCGTTCCAGGAAGAAGCGCACGGCGAAGTTGCCCGAGGTCGAGTTGGGATCGACGAGGCCGAGCTTCTTGCCGCGCAGGTCCTCGAGCGTCTGGTAGGGGCTGTCGGCGCGGACGTAGAGCACGGCGTAATAGCCCACGACGCCGTTGTTGTTGAGCGCGGCGAAGGGGGTCACATTGCCGTCGGTCACCTGATAGGCGCGGGCGAACGACCCCGGGCCGTGCCAGCCGATGTGGATGTTGCCGGCCTTGTGACCCTCGATCACCGCGGCATAGTCCGAGGCCACGCGCAGCGTCACCCGGGTGCCCAGTTGCCCGGTCAGGTAGTCGGCGGTCGGGGTGAACCGGTCGATCGACCCCTGGGCGTTCTCGGCGGGAACCACCGCGAACACCAGGTCGCCATCGCCCTTGCAGCCATCGGCCAGCGCCGGGCCCGTCACCAGCGCGGCCAGGGCCGCCGCCGCGAACGTCGTCGTCGTCTTCATTTCGCCATCTCCAGCTGGGGTAGTGGTTCCGCGGCGACGGTGGGGCCACTCTCGGCCCCCGCCTCGTCGCTCTCCATTCCGTACAGATCGCGCACCACGCTGTCGGTCAGCTCGGCCGCGGTGCCGTCAAAGAACATCCGGCCCGCCTGAAGCCCGATCAGGCGGTCGCAATAGGCGCGGGCAAGGTCGATCGAATGCAGGTTCACCAGAACGGTGATCCCGAACTCGCGATTCAGCCGCTGCAGGGTGTCCATCACGATGCGCGTGTTGCGCGGGTCGAGGCTGGCCACGGGTTCGTCGGCCAGGATGAGCTCGGGCTCCTGCGCCAGCGCCCGGGCGATCGCCACCCGCTGCTGCTGGCCGCCCGACAGGCTTTCGGCGCGCTGGGCGGCATAGTCGGCCATGTCCACAAGGTCGAGCGCCGCCGTAGCGATCGCGCGGTCCTCCTCGGAAAAGAGGTTCAGCGCCGCACGCAGCGTCGAGACCCGCGCCAGGCGGCCCAGCAGGACGTTCGTCATCACATCCAGCCGCCCGGCAAGGTTGAACTGCTGGAAGATCATCGCCGCCCGCGACCGCCAGCGCCGCAGCTCCCTGCCCTTCAGGGCCGAGACGTTTTCGCCGTTGAAGGTGATGGTGCCCGACGTCGCATCGGACAGCCGGTTGATCGCCCGCAGCAACGTCGATTTCCCGGCCCCCGACCTGCCGATCACCCCGATCAGGCTGCCGGTCGGAACGGTGAAGGACACGCCGTCCAGCGCGGTGACCGATTCGAACCGTTTCGTCAGGGACTGGACTTCAAGGGTCATGGGCATCCTCCGGACAGCTGCGGGGTAGCACCGTGCCGCGACAGTTCTGCGAACGGAAGGAAACAGAACGGTGACGGCCGACGACCGCCCCGGGGCGCGGCAGAGGGTCAGCGGATCGCGGGCCGCATCGGCGTCCGTGCCCGTCTTGCCGGGGCCTGCCACCCGCGGCGGGCCGGACCCGGGCAGGCGCGGCACCGCCCCCGGGCATATCCGGTCTGCCGGGCGCATTCCCATCCGCCCCGGTCGGCGGGCGCGGCCGACGACCGTCGGGGCGGGCAGGACGGGGCGCCTTGCGGGCGCGGGACCGCGGCCGACCTCGCCAGCCGCGCAGCCCCTGCGCAGAGGGCCGGCCGCCTGCCCGTGGACCGCGCCGCCCCGAAGAGGCTGGTCCGGGCCTCCCGCCGGATTTCGTGGATCGAGCCCGAACGCAGCGGCCCCGGGCAGCGGCAGGCGCACCGCCACCGCGGCCAGCCGCGCGGTCCCGTCGTCCCGGTCCGACGGCGGGGCGGCCAGCGGCCGGGCATCGGCGGCGCATGGCTGGAAAGGCGGCCGGCGACGCGGCTTCATCGGGGTGTTCACGGCGAAGCCATGGAGGGTGCGGACAGGGTGGATCGAGATCGCGCCGGCCGGGCCGGTGCAGGGCACCGCCGCCCAACGGTCCACCCCCGGGCGGGCCGCGTCCATCGCCCCGCAGAAGCGCCTCGCGGCGTGGTGGTCGCCGACGGGGCCGTGGGCGCGGACGGGGCCGAGAACGGGGCCGAGAACGGGGCCGAGGTGGCAGCCGGGAAGGCGCGGGTGCGGGCCGTTCTCGACCTCGCAAGCGTCCATCATCACGCCCACGGCGCACAGGTCGCCGTTGGTGCGGGGACAAAGGGGCCAACGCTGGTGCCATGCCACCGCCGCCCCGCAGCCCGGCGCCTTCATGTCGCGCTTGGCGGTGTCCCGGCTCGCCCGCGAGGCCGATCAGCTGCCGCAGGATCGCCACGTTCCGCGGATGGCGCAGGATCCGGTCGCGGATCGGGGCCCGGCGGTGGGGCTCCCCGATCCGCCGCACCCTCCGCCGCACCCGCGGGTCGCGGGCGCTGCGGCCCGGCGCGCGGTGGCAGACGTCGGTCTGGGCCGTGACGGCGCGCGAGGCCTCGACCGGCGCGTCGGACGTGCGGCGCAGCGCGGCGATCGCGCCGGCCGACAGCACGTCGGGCGCAACGAGGCAGCCGTCGCGGCGGTCGGCGCCGATCTGGGTCCGGGTCAGGGACCTCGGGGGCGGCCTTCGGCTGCGGACAGGTCCTGCCGCCATCCTGCGCCGGCGCCGGGCGCGGTCAACGCTCCGCCGTTCCGCCCGGCGACCTCAGCAGTTGGGCACGTTCACCGCGAGCCCGCCGAGCGAGGTTTCCTTGTATTTCGCATGCATGTCCGCGCCGGTCTGGCGCATCGTCTCGATGCAGGCGTCGAGGCTGACCAGATGCTCGCCGTCGCCGCGCAGCGCCAGCGAGGCGGCCGCGACCGCCTTGATCGCGCCGAGCCCGTTCCGTTCGATGCAGGGCACCTGCACCAGGCCCTTCACCGGATCGCAGGTCATGCCCAGGTGATGCTCGAGCGCGATCTCGGCCGCGTTCTCCACCTGCGCCGGGCTGCCCCCCATCACCTCGGCCAGCCCGGCGGCGGCCATGGCGGCGGCGCTGCCCACCTCGGCCTGGCAGCCGCATTCGGCGCCCGAGATCGAGGCGTTGTGCTTGCACAATCCGCCGATGGCGGCCGCGGCCAGCAGGAAATCGCCCACCCTTGCCGGCGAGGCGCCGGGCACATGGTCGAGCCAGTAGCGGATCACCGCAGGCACCACGCCCGCGGCGCCGTTGGTGGGCGCCGTCACCACCTGCCCGCCGGCGGCGTTTTCTTCGTTCACCGCCATGGCGTAGACCGCCATCCAGTCGTTCGCCGTGTGCGGCGGGGTCAGGTTCAGGCCGCGTTCTGCCAGAAGCTTCTGGTGGATGGCGCGGGCCCGGCGGCGCACGTTCAGGCCCCCGGGCAGGATGCCTTCGGCCGCCAGCCCGCGGTCGATGCAGGCCGACATGACCGACCAGAGGCGGGCAAGCCCGGCCTCGACCTCGGCCGGGCTGCGCAGGGCGCACTCGTTGGCGCGCTTCATCGCGGCCACCCCCAGCCCCGACGCCCGGGCCATGGCGAGCATCTCGGCCGCGTTGCGGAACGGGAAGGGCACCGCCGGCGACGGCGGGGTGCGGCCGCCCTGCGCCGCGGCCTGCTCGGCCGCGGTCAGCACGAAGCCGCCCCCGATGGAATAGTAGGTCTCGGCGAAGATCACGTCGCCCTGCGCGTCCAGCGCCTCGATCACCATGCCGTTGGCATGGCCCGGCAGGGGGGGGCCGTAGTCGAACAGCAGATCGCGCGCCGGGTCGAAGGCCAGCGGCGGCAGGCCCGGCGGGACGATCCGGCGCGCGGCCCGCACCGCGGCCAGCGCCGCCTCGGCGGCGGCGGCGTCATAGCCTTCGGGGGTGAAGCCCGCGAGACCCAGGATCGCGGCGCGGTCGGTCGCATGGCCGACGCCCGTGAATGCGAGCGAGCCGTGAAGGCGCACCCGCACCCCCGCGGGCCGGAACGGCAGCGACCCGAGCGCGGCCAGGAACCGGGCGCCGGCGACCATCGGGCCCATCGTGTGCGACGACGACGGGCCGATGCCCACCTTGAACAGCTCGAACACCGACAGAAACATCGCCGCTCCCCCTGCATGGCCGCCCCGGGCATAGCGCATCGGCGCGCGGCGGTCAGCTGGCCGCGCGCGCGGACCCGGCCGGCGAAGGCCGCAGGCCCGGGCATTTTACCCTCGCGGCCCCCGCCCGACCCGTTATAACTGTGGGGGAAACCGGAGGAACCGCCATGGCCGAGCTGTCACCGATCGATCGCGCCAAATACGCTGCCGCCCGCCGCGCGGTCGATTTCGTCGAGGACGGCATGCGCGTGGGCCTCGGCACCGGATCGACCGCCGGCTGGATGGTGCGCCTGCTGGGCGAGACGGTGCGGACCGAGGGGCTGCGGATCCAGGGCGTGCCCACCTCGCAGCGCACGGCCGAGCTTGCGGCCCAGGCGGGCGTGCCGCTGACCACGCTCGACGCGGCGAAGTGGCTCGACCTGACGATCGACGGCGCCGACGAGTTCGACGCCGACCTCAACCTCATCAAGGGCGGCGGCGGCGCGCTTCTGCGCGAGAAGATCGTCGCCACCGCCTCGGACCGGATGGTGGTGATCGCCGATCTGGCCAAGGAGGTGCGCCACCTCGGCGCCTTTCCGCTGCCGGTCGAGGTGATTCCTTTCGGCTGGCAGACGACCCGCGCGCTGATCGAGGAGACGCTCGTCAGCCTCGACGTGCTGGGCCGCGAGGTGATGCTGCGGCGCAACGGCGACCGCCCCTTCCTGACGGACCAGGGCAACATGATCCTCGATCTGCACCTCAACCGCATCGGCAACCCGCGGCAGCTGTCGTTTGTGCTGAACCAGATCCCCGGCGTGGTCGAGAACGGGCTCTTCATCGACATCTGCGACACGGTCATCGTCGGCCACGGCGACGGCCGGGTCGAGGTGCGCGACATCGCCACCGGCCGCATCGAGGAGGAGCGGATCGACATCGTCGAGACCGAAAACCTGTTCCGCGACCTCGGCGACTGATCGGCATGGCCTTCGACTACGATCTCTTCGTCGTCGGCGGCGGCTCGGGCGGGGTGCGGGCGGCACGGGTCGCCGCGGCCGAGGGCGGCGCTAGGGTCGGGCTGGCCGAGGCCTCGCGCATGGGCGGCACCTGCGTCATCCGCGGCTGCGTGCCGAAGAAGCTGATGGTGTTCGCCTCGGCCTTCCGCGGCGCCTTCGCGGATGCCCGCGCCTTCGGCTGGCAGCTGGGCGCGGCGGGCTTCGACTGGGCGGCCTTCCGCGGCGCGCTGCGGGCCGAGATCGACCGTCTGGAGGGGGTCTACCGCGGCATCCTCGCGCGCGCGGGGGTTGCGATCCACGACGACCGCGCCATGCTCGAGGATGCCCATACCGTGCGCCTCGCCGCCGGCGGGCGGGTGACGGCGCGCCACATCCTGCTTGCCACCGGCGGACGCCCCCTGCGCCCCGCGATCCCGGGGGCCGCGCTTGGCCTCGTCTCGGACGACATCTTCGAGCTGCCGGCGCTGCCCGACAGCATCCTGATCGTTGGCGGCGGCTATATCGCGTCCGAATTCGCCTGCATCCTCAACGGCCTTGGCGTGCGCGTGACGCAGGCCTACCGCGGCGCGCAGATCCTGCGCGGCTTCGACGACGAGGCGCGCGGCCATGTCGCCCAGATCATGCAGGCCTCGGGCATCGAGCTGCGGCTGGGCACCGACATCACCGCGCTCGAGGCCGCGCCCGGGGGCGGCGTGCGCGCGCACACCACGCTGGGCGCGGCCGAGACCTTCGGCGCCGTGCTCTTCGCCACCGGCCGGGCGCCCGACACGGCCGGGCTGGGGCTTGAGGCCGTGGGCATCCTGCCCGGCCGGCGCGGCGAGATCCCGGTGGACGACTGGTCGCAGACCGCCGTCCCCTCGATCTATGCCGTGGGCGACGTGACGGGGCGCTGGGCGCTGACACCGGTCGCCATCCGCGAGGGGCAGGCCTTCGCCGAGACGGTGTTCAAGGCCAACCCGGTCCGGGCGACGCAGGCGCTGGTGCCCACGGCCGTCTTCACCCAGCCCGAACTGGGCAGCCTTGGCCTGACCGAGGAGGCCGCGCGCGAGGCCGGGCCGATCGAGGTCTACTGCGCCGCGTTCCGCCCCATGCACCGCGCCTTCGCCGGGCGGCCGGAGAAGGCGCTGATGAAGCTGATCGTCTGCCGCAGCACGCGGCGCGTGCTGGGCTGCCACATCGTTGCCGACCAGGCCGGCGAGATGATTCAGCTTGCCGCCGTCGCCATCGGCATGGGCGCCACGAAGGAGGACTTCGACCGCGCCGTGGCGGTGCACCCGACGATGGCCGAAGAGCTGGTGACCATGCGGAACCCGGTCCGGGTTGCTTGAACTCTCGCCGCCGGCGACCACTTAGAAGCTTATAGACCACAGCAACAGAGACACGGAGGGGCCTGGCAGCATGGCTGGCAACAACGGCGGACCGTGGGGCGGGCGCGGCGGCGGCCGCGATGACGACCCGCGGGGCAACGACCCGCGCGGCGGCGGGCGCAGGCCCGGCGAGGGGCCGCAGATCCCCGAGATCGACGACCTGATGCGGAAGGGGCAGGAACAGCTGCGCGTGCTGATGGGCGGCGGCGGCCGCGGGGGCGCAAACCGCGGCGGCGGCCCCTCGGGCCCGCTGTTCACCCCGCGCGGCGCGCTGCTGGGCCTCGTGGCACTGGGGGGCGTCTGGCTGTTCGCCTCGTTCTACACCGTCAAGCCCGAGGAACGCTCGATCGAGCTGATGTTCGGCAGCTACTACCGCACCGGCAACCCGGGCCTGAACTTTGCGCCCTGGCCGGTGGTGACGCACGAGATCTTGCAGGTCACCGGCGAGCGGGCGGTCGATATCGGCACCGGCCGGCCCGGCTCGCCCGATACGGGCCTGATGCTGACGCGCGACGAGAACATCGTCGACATCGAGTTCCAGGTGGTCTGGAACATCTCGAACCCGGCCGACTTCCTGTTCAACCTCGCCGATCCGACCGACACGATCCGCGCGGTGTCCGAGGCCGCGATGCGCGACATCATCGCGCGGTCCGAGCTGTCGCCCATCCTCAACCGCGACCGCGGCGTGATCGCGGCCGACCTGCGCGCGGCGGTGCAGGGCACGCTCGACAGCTATGCCTCGGGCATCAACGTCATCCGGGTCAACTTCGACAAGGCCGACCCGCCGCGCGAGGTGATCGACAGCTTCCGCGAGGTGCAGGCCGCCCGGCAGGAGCGCGACCGGCTCGAGAAGGAGGCCGACGCCTACGCCAACCGCGTGCTGGCCGCAGCCCGCGGCGAATCGGCGCAGGTGCTGGAACAGGCCGAGGCGTATCGCGCCCAGGTCATCAACATCGCCCAGGGCGAGGCGGCGCGCTTCGTCTCGGTCTGGGAGGAATACGTCAAGGCGCCCGAGGTGACCCGGCGGCGGATGTATCTCGAGACGATGGAGACCGTGCTTGGCGACATCGACAAGGTGATCCTCGACGGCGTGACGGGCGGGGACGGCAACGGCGGCAGCGGGGTGCTGCCCTATCTGCCGCTGAATGAACTTCGTCGTGGGGGGAACGGCCGATGAGACGCGGAGCCATCATCCTGCCGGTGCTGGCCGCGCTCGTGCTGCTGGCGCTGTCGTCCCTGTTCATCGTGGACGAGCGCGAGAAGGCCCTCGTGCTGCAGTTCGGTCAGGTGCGCCAGGTCAAGGAAGAGCCCGGACTCGGCTTCAAGCTGCCCTTCGTGCAGGAGGTGGTGCGCTATGATGCGCGCATCCTCGGCCTGCGCACCCAGCCGCTCGAGGTCACCCCGCTCGACGACCGCCGCCTTGTGGTGGACGCCTTCATCCGCTGGCGGATCAGCGACGTGGTGCGCTTCCGCGAGGCGGTGGGCGTGGACGGCGTGCGCGCCGCGCAGGGGCGGATGGAGCGGATCCTGAACGCCGCGATCCGCGAAGTGCTGGGCTCGGTCCCCTCGAACCGGGTTCTTTCCGAGGACCGCACCGTGCTGATGAACCGCATCCGCGACCTGGCGGCGCGCGAGGCGGCCAATCTGGGCGCCGAGGTCATCGACGTGCGGCTGACCCGCACCGACCTGCCCGATCAGAACCTCGCGGCGACCTTCGCGCGGATGCGGGCCGAGCGGCAGCGCGAGGCTGCCGACGAGATCGCCCGCGGCGGCGAGGCGGCGCAGCGCGTGCGGGCATCGGCCGACCGGACGGTGGTGGAGCTGGTGTCCGAGGCGCGCAAGACCGCCGAGATCATCCGCGGCGAGGCCGATGCCGAGCGCAACGCGATCTACGCCGAGGCCTTCGGCCGCGATCCCGAGTTCTTCGCCTTCACCCGGTCGCTCACCTCCTACGAGCGGGCGCTGCGGGGCGCGAACTCGACCATGGTGATGCGCCCGGACAGCGAGTTCTTCAGCTATCTGCGGTCCGACGGCGGCACGGCCTTCCTGCGGGCCGAGACCCCCCGCGGCCCGGTCCTGCCGGACGCTGCGGCGGAACCGGCCGGCAGCAGCCCGGGCAGCCAGCCCGCGCCGGCAGGCGGGCCGGTTCCCCTGCCCGAGGGGGGCCCGGCGCTGGGGCAATGAGCTGGGTCCTGCTCGGCCTGGGTCTTGTGCTTGCGGTGGAGGGGCTGGCGCTGGCGCTGGCCCCTTCGCGTCTGGAGGAGCTGCTGGCCTTCTTCGCCCGCCTGCCGCACGAGACCCGGCGGACCATCGGTCTGGCCGCGCTTGCGGCGGGCATCACGCTCATTTGGCTTGCACAGCGCCTCGCCGGCTGAAACCTTGCGCGGACGGGCGGTTTCACGGTCAGTTGACGGCACGGGCTGCGGCGGGGGGGCGCGACATTGCCTATATCCGCGGCACATGGCGCCGTCGCCCCGCAGAAGCGCCCGCAGGCGGAGCCACCGCAAGCTAGGGAGTTCACCGTGAGACCGCATTCCGCCCCATCCAGGGCCCGGGTCGCCGCCCGCGCGCGACGGGCGCCGGGCATCCCCGAGATCCTCTTGATCCTCCTCGTCGCCGTGGCGCTGATGGTCGCGCAGGCCGCGCCGCTGCGGTCGCAGCCGCTGGGTGCCCCGCCGAGCTTTGCCGATCTGGTCGAGAAGGTCAGCGGCGCCGTCGTCAACATCACCACCTCCACCACCGTTGCCGCCCGCACCGGCCCGCGGCCCTTCGTGCCGCCCGGCTCGCCGTTCGAGGAGTTCTTCCGCGACTTCCTCGACCGCCAGCAGGGCGAGCAGCGCCAGCGCCGCAGCCAGGCGCTGGGATCGGGCTTCGTGATCTCGGAGGACGGCTTCATCGTCACCAACAACCACGTCATCGAGGGCGCCGACGAAATCCGGGTCGAGTTCTACGGCGGCGGCGAGATGAACGCCAAGGTCGTGGGCACCGATCCGCGCACCGACATCGCGCTGCTGAAGGTGGAAAGCCCGCGGCCGCTGCCCTTCGTCGCCTTCGGCGACAGCGAGCGGGCGCGCGTGGGCGACTGGGTGATGGCCATCGGCAACCCGCTCGGCCAGGGCTTCTCGGTCTCGGTGGGCATCATCTCGGCCCGCGGCCGTGCGCTGCAGGGCACCTATGACGACTACATCCAGACCGACGCCGCCATCAACCGCGGCAACTCGGGCGGGCCGCTGTTCAACATGGCCGGCGAGGTCATCGGGGTGAACACCGCGATCCTGTCGCCCACCGGCGGATCGATCGGCATCGGCTTTGCCATGTCCTCGGCGGTGGTAAGCCAGGTTGTGGACCAGCTGCGCACCTTCGGCGAGACGCGGCGCGGCTGGCTCGGCGTGCGCATCCAGGATGTGACGCCCGAGATCGCCGAGGCGCTGGGGCTCGCGCGGGCAACGGGCGCGCTGGTGACCGACGTGCCCGAAGGCCCCGCGGCCGAGGCGGGCATGATGGCGGGCGACGTCATCGTGAACTTCGACGGGTTCGACGTGACCGACACGCGCGATCTGGTCCGTCGCGTCGCCAACACCGAGGTCGGCAAGACGGTGCGGGTCGTCGTGCTGCGCGACGGTCGCACCCAGACGCTGCGCGTCACGCTCGGCCGCCGCGAGCTGGCCGAGGGCGAGGCGCGGCCCGCCGCGGCCCAGCCGCAACCCGAACCGGCCGAGCGGTTGCTTCTGGGGCTGACGGTGACCGCGCTGACGCCGAAGCTGCGCGAGGAGCTGCGGCTACCCGCCAACGTCGAGGGGCTGCTGATCACCGCGGTGGACGAGGCCAGCGAGGCCTGGGCCAAGAACCTGCGGCCTGGCGACATCATCACCGAGGCCGGTCAGCAGCGCGTCACCCGCATCGCCGACCTCGAGGCGCGGATCGCCGAGGCGAGGGAGGCCGGCCGCCGGTCATTGTTGCTGCTGGTGCGACGGGGCGGCGAGCCGCGCTTCGTCGCGCTGGCGGTGGACTGACGGATCGCGGACGCGATAGGGCACGGGGGCCGGGGCGGCGATGCCCCGGCCCCGCTTGTTTTCCGGCCGAGGACAGGGACGGCGGCGCCCCCCGCGGGCGGTGCGGATCCGGCGCGCCGGGTCGTCGGGCAAGGGTCGGTGCAAGAGGTGTAGCGGCGCGTGGCGCGGCCGCGCCGCGGCGCAGGCTGCCCATCGTCGGTCATGCCCGGTCGGTCTAGGGTCGGTCATGCCCGGTCGGTCACCTCCCGACGGGCGCGCAGGCCGCAGGGCGCCCGTCCCGGACGGCAGGGCAGCGCGGCGGCGCGGCGCGCGCCGACTCAGGCGAACCGCGCGCCTGCCCCTGCCGCCCCCATCAGCAGGATGAAGCCGAGCGCCAGCAGCCCCAGCATCGCCATCCGCACCGCCTTGCGGCGGCGGTCGTCCGTTGCCGGCCCGTCGATGCAGGGAATCACCACCACCGGCCGCAGACCCAGGGTGCGCTCCATCTGCGTCGCGCTGCGGATCACCGGGTTGAGAAGTTCGAGCAGGAAGGCGAGGCCGAGGCCAAGGCCGAGGCTGGCCGCGACCCCCATCGCCGCAACCCGCCGGCGGCCCGACCCCACCGCGAAATCCGGCGGGATCGCCGGTTCGAGCAGTTCGAGCCGCGCCGCGCGCCGGGTGGCCAGCAGGCGCTGCGCCGTCTCGGCCTCGGCCAGGCGCCGGGTGGCCACCGCATACTGTTCCTGCAGCTGGGTGCGCCGCCGCTCGAAGGTGGCCAGCACGCGCTCGACCTCGGGCGCGCCGCGGATCGAGGCCTCGAGCGCCGCCGTCCGCTCGGCCAGCCGCGCCTCCTGCGCGGCCAGCAGGCCGATCTGGCCGTCGAGCTCGTCGATCTGCCGCTGCTCGACCGCCCGGACCGGGCGCGTCGCGCCCAGGGCATCGCGCTCGCGCGAAAGTTCGAGGATTCGCTGCTGCAGCTCGCGCCGCGCGGTCCCGATCCGCCCGAGTTCCTCGCGCAGAAACGCCAGCCCCTCGGGCAGCGCCTCCTCATGGGCGTTCTTGAAGGCCGCGATCTCGGCCTCGAGCTCGGCCAGGGCCGTTCCCAGGCGCGCCTCCTCGCGGGCGAAGAAGTCGACCGTCTCGGCCGCGCGCTCGGCCTCGCGCCGGGTGTTTTCCTCGAGCAGCGAGGTCGCGACCTCGTTCGCGACCTCGGCCGCCTTGAGCGGATCGCCCAGCCGGACGGTGATGATCAGCGCCGAAAGCTGCCCCTCGCGGCCGAAGCCCGTCGCCGCCGCCGACACCGGCAGAAGCGTGAGCGAGCCGCGCAGCAGGGCCACCTTCTGGGCCAGCGTCAGCTGCGGGGCATCCGCGAACAGGCCGTGACGCTCGATGACGGCGACAAGGTTTCCGCGCGCCGTCAGCCGCTGCTCGATCAGCTGCAGCTGCTGGGCCGCCGAGATGCCCGCGTCGCGCGCTTCGGCGCCGGCCACTTGCGGGCCCTCGAACTGGATCACGGCGGTCGCCTCGTAGGCGCGCGGCAACGACATCGCATAGACCAGCGTGGCCGCCGTGCCGAGGGCCGCCACCAGCAGCACCACCGCCCAGCGCCGGCGCAGGAAGCTCACGAATTCGTCGAAGGTCTGGATCGGACCCATGCGGCAGCGCTCCCTGTCGCGGTGTCAGCCGGCATCGCGGGCATAGCGGCGAAGGCCGCCGTCCTCGGCGCGGTTCAGCACCACGCCGAACAGCTTGGCCCGCCCGTCCAGCATGCGCTCGCAGGCGGTGATGTCGCGCGGCAGGGTCTGTGCCCCGTCGGCCACCAGCAGCACCCCATCGATCTGCGGCAGAAAGGCCAGCACGTCGTCACGCGCGAGCGCGGGCGGCAGGTCGTAGAGCACGACATCGGGCTCCAGCGCGGCGATCATCGCAGCCAGCACGTCGGCCGTCTGCGGATCTTGCAGAAGGGCGGCGGCATCGCCGGCGGGGCTGTCGCTCAGCGCAACGGCAAGGTTTGCCCCGATCCGCCGCAGATGGCCCAGCATCGGCGCCTCGCCCCGCAGCACGGCCTCCAGCGGCCCGGGCGCGGGAATGCCCAGCGCCGCGGCAAGTCCGGGCCGTCGAAGCTCGAGATCGACCAGCACCGCCCGGCTGCCCGGCCGCCGCGCGAAGGACAGCGCGAGGTTCGCCGCCACCGTCGTGGCGCCGCAGCCGCGGGTAGGCGCGGTGATGGCGATGCGCCGCCAGCCGTTGTCCTCGAGCGTCTGGGCAAGCCGGGTGCGCAGAATGTCGAACACGGCCGCCGCCGGCGCATCCCCGGCCCCCGCCACGATGCGGTTGCGACGCATCGCCGCAGCGTCCGGCTCGGCGGCGGCGAGGTCGTCCCAGACCTGCGCCGCGTCCTGCGGCCAGGGCACCAGCGGGCCGGCCACGGGAAAGCGGTCGGCGCTGGCCTGCGGCGGGGGGGCGTCGCGCGGCACCGGGCGGCGGAAGCGGAAGGGGGAGGCGCCGCCGCCCGGCGGTGCGCCCTGCGCCGCCAGGCGCCGGATGCGGAAGGCATCGGAGCGATCCGATGTCATCTCCACGACCTCCCCGGGCGCAAGCGCCAGGGGTCCGGGGCCGAAACTGCTGCGCCAGCCCATGCTGCCATCACCTCCCGCTACGCTCCGGCCGAGGATGCCGGAGGGCATGACCGTTCCAGCCAAACCCGCATCGTAGCAGGCCCGGTCCCGGAGACGAACATGGGGTCGCGCAGCGCATGCCGGCGCAGACGACCGCATCGGTTCCGGGCCCCCGCCCAGCAGGACAAGGCTAGCACCTCTGCCGGAAAAGGGAAAGCCCGCGACGCTTTCGCCCCCTTGCGCCGCGGCCTGCCGGCACGGAACCGTTGCCCGAAAGCGCCAGCGGCGATCCCCGCCCGAGAGGTCCCCTGCCGCCCGGGGGCAACGCCATCGGATTTGACAGCCTGCCCCCTGCCGTGCATGTCCCTTGCGCGACAGGACGGTCCAGAACCTCCGCCGACACCGCGCCGCAAGCCCCGAAAGCCCGCCCGTGCCCCTGCCCGGCCGTTCCGCCCCCGACACCGCCGTCCCCGAGACCGCCGCCCTCGACACCGCCGCTCCCGGCCCGCCGGCCGATACCGATGCGGTGGTCATCGGGCGCAACGAAGGTGCGCGCCTTGCGGCCTGCCTGGCCTCGCTGGCGGGCAGGGTGCGACGGATCGTCTATGTCGATTCGGGCTCGACCGACGGCAGCCCCGCGGCCGCGCGGGCCGCGGGGGCGATGGTGGTCGCCCTTGACCTTGCGCGCCCCTTCACTGCCGCCCGTGCCCGCAACGCGGGCCTTGCCGCCCTGACCGCTCTGCCCGATCCGCCGCGCTTCGTCCAGTTCGTCGATGGCGACTGCACGCTGCGCGAGGGCTGGCTGGCTGCCGCCCGCGCCTTCCTGCTGGCTGCGCCGCGGGCCGCTGTCGCCTGCGGCCGACGCCGCGAGCGCCATCCCGAGGCCTCGGTCTACAACCACCTCACCGATTGGGAATGGGACACGCCGGTGGGCCGCGCCCGCGCCTGCGGCGGCGATGCGCTGATCCGCACCGCGGCGCTGATCGCGATCGGCGGCTATGCCGAGGACGTGATCGCGGCCGAGGACGACGAGATGTGCCTGCGCCTGGCGGCGGCGGGGTGGGAGGTCTGGCGGCTCGATGCCGAGATGACCTGGCACGACGCCGCGCTGCACCGCTTCGGCCCGTGGTGGCGCCGGGCGGTGCGCGCCGGGCACGGCTTTGCCGATGTGGGGCGGCGGCATCCGGGCTATTTCGCCGCCCATCGCCGGCGTGCCTGGATCTGGGGGGCAGTGCTGCCGGCGGGCCTTGCGGCGGGGGCGGTCTGGGCGCCGCCGCTAGCGCTGGGGGTCGCGGCGCTCTACGGCCTTTCCTTCGCGCGCATGGCGCGGCGGTTCTCGGACTGGGGCATGCCGGGGGGGCGGGCGCTGGCCGCGGCCGGCCTCATGACCGCCGTGAAGCTGCCCAATCTCGTCGGCATCCTCACCTTCTGGCTGCGTCGCGCGCGCGGCCGGGGCGTCGCCATCATCGAATACAAGTAGCAGGGACCGTCATGGCCGCAGGCAGCATCCGGGTGGGCTTCGTCGGCGCGGGCTATATCGCGCGCTGGCACGCCGCGGCGCTGGCCGCCGCCGTCCCTGCGGCGCGGCTGGTCGCCGTGGCCGACCCGGCGGCGGAGGCCGCGCGGGCGCTGGCCGCGGCAAATGGCGCGCGGGCCTATCCCTCGCTGGGCGCCATGCTGGCCGAGGCGCGGCTCGATGCCCTGCACATCCTCACGCCGCCCCCGCTGCACCACCCGATGGCCCTTCAGGCGCTGGCGGCCGGGGCGCATGTGCTGGTGGAAAAGCCCTTTGCCCTGACCGCCGCCGAGGCCGAGCAGATCGCCGCGGCGGCGGCGGCGGCGGGCCGCATCGCCGCAGTCAACCACAACTTCCTCGGCCTGCCCGCCTATGCGCGCCTGCGGCGCGCGCTGGCGGCGGGCCTCGTGGGCCGCATCGACGCGGCCGAGATCCACTGGCGCCTGCCGCTGGCCCCGCTGCGCGCCGGGCCGTTCGGCCTGTGGATGCTGCGCGCGCCCGTCAACCTTGTGACCGAGCTTGCCCCGCATCCGCTGGCCTTCGTCGTCGATCTGCTCGGCCCGCTGCGCGAGGTGGCGCTGCAGACCGGCCGGCCCGTTGCCATCCCCGGCGGCGTGAGCCTGCCGCAGACCTGGCGCCTGACCGCCCGCGCGGGGACGGCCGAGGTCGCGGTCGCCGTCTCGCTGGTCGAGGGGCTCGAGGCGCGGACGCTGACGCTGCGCGGGGTCGCGGGAACCGCGACGCTCGACTACGGCCGCGACACGCTGACCCTCGAGCGTGCCGACATGGGCGGGATCGTCACCGGCGCGCTGGCGCGGGAATGGTCGCTCGCGCGCCAGCACCTGCGCGAGGGGGCGGCGAACGCCCTGCGGCAGCTTGGCTCGCTCAACCGCCGGTCGCCCTATGCGCTGGGCTTCGCCGGGGCGGTGCGCGCCTTTTACGCCGCCGTCGCCGCGGGCGGGCCGCCGGACGGCCGCTTTGCGGCCGGCGCCGCCGTTGCGGTCGCCCGGGCGGTGGATGCGGCGGTGGCCTGCCTGCCGCCGGCCGCGGCGCCTGCCGCCCCCGCGGCCCCCGCCCCCCCCGCGGCCGACCCCGCCCCCGGCCCGGCCGGGGCGCTGGTGATCGGCGGCACGGGCTTCATCGGCCGGGCGCTGGTGCGCGCCCTCGTCGCCCGCGGCACGCGGGTGCGCGTGCTCAGCCGGGGGCAGGCCAACCCCTTTGCCGAGCTCGGGCCGGCGGTTGCGATGGTCACGGCGTCGCCGGACGACCCCGCGGCGCTGGCCGCCGCCATGGCGGGGGTGGGATGCGTCTATCACCTCGCCAAGGCCGACGAGGCGACCTGGGAGGGGTACCTCAGGGCCGATGTGGCGGTGGCCGAGGCGGTGGGGGCGGCGGCGCTGGCGGCGGGCATCGGCCGCCTTGTCTATGCCGGAACGATCGCCAGCTACGATGCCTCGGACCCCTTCCGGACGATCGACGAGGACACCCCCTTCGGCCCGATGGAGCGGCGCAACCTCTACGCCCGCTCCAAGGCGCTGTGCGAGGCGCGGCTGACGGCGCTGCACCGCGACCGCGGCCTGCCGCTGGTGATCGCGCGCCCGGGCATCGTGGTTGGGCCGGGCGGGCCGCTGCAGCACTGGGGGATCGGGCGCTGGAACGGCTCGGGCGCGGTGACGCTCTGGGGGTCGGGGCGCAACCCGCTGCCCTTCGTGCTGGTCGAGGACGTGGCCGACGGGCTGATCCGCTGCGGCACCGTCCGGGGGATCGAGGGGCAGAGCTTCAATCTGGTGGGCGACCCGCTCCTGTCGGCGCGCGACTATTTCGGCGCCATCGCGCGGCTTACCGGCACGCGCATCCGGGTGCGGTCGGGCAACCTTGTCGGGCTGTGGCTGGCCGACGGCGCCAAGACGCTGCTCAAGCGCCGGCTGATGGGGCGCGGCGATGCCGTATGGGCCAGCCGCGCCGACTGGCGGTCGCGCGGGCATCTGGCGCGCTTCGGCAACGCCCGCGCGAAGGCCGTGCTCGGCTGGCGGCCCGAGGCCGACCGCGCGGCCCTGGCCGCCCGTGCCATCGACCACCCCGGGCTGTTCGGGTTCTGACCCCCCCGGGGGCGGCGCGGGGGGGCGCGCGCGCCGCGGAACCATGCGGGCCGGGGCAGCCGGGCCTGCCCGCCGGTGGCGGGGGGGCGGCCGTCAGCCCGCCCCGGCCGCCCGAAGCCAGCCCCAGACGCGCTGCGGGGTGAAGGGCATGTCCACCGCCCGCACCCCCGCGGGCCACAGCGCATCGAGCACGGCATTGCCCAGCGCGGGCAGCGCGCCCACCGTGCCGGCCTCGCCGCAGCCCTTCATCCCCAGCGGGTTGGCGGTGGAGGGCACGGGTTCGGTGGTGAAGCGGATCGGCGGCATGTCGGCGGCGCGCGGCAGGGCATAGTCCATGAAGGTCGCCGTCAGCAGCTGGCCGGTCGCATCGTGCACCGCCCGCTCGGTCAGCGCCTGGCCGAGACCCTGGGCGATGCCGCCGTGCACCTGCCCCTCGACCAGCTGCGGGTGCATCAGCGTGCCGAAATCGTCGGTGACGGTGTATCGCACGACCTCCACCACCCCGGTCTCGGGATCGACCTCGACCTCGGCGACATGGGCGCCGTTGGGGTAGGACCGGCCGCGCAGCCGCGTCGTGGCCGCATGCGCAAGCAGGTCGGCCCGCCCCGCCGCCCGGGCCATCTCGGCCGCCTCGGGCAGCGTCAGCGTGCGGTTCGTCCCGGCCGCGCGAAAGGCCCCGTCGTCGAAGGCCAGCGCCTCGGGGTCCGCCCCGAGAAGGGGCGCAACAAAGGGGCGGAAGGCCGCCACCATCGCCCCGACCGCCGCCAGCGTCGCCGCCGACTGCACCGTGACCGAGCGCGAGCCCCCCGTCCCGCCGCCCGAGGCGATGCGGTCGCTGTCGCCCTGCACCACGCGGACGCGCGCCAGCGGGATGCCGCTCTGGTCGGCGAGGAACTGGGCATAGACCGTCTCGTGCCCCTGCCCGTTCGACTGGGTGCCCACGAACAGGCTGACCGTCCCGTCGGGTTCGAAGACGATCTTCGCCGATTCGCTGGGGTCGCCCAGGATCGCCTCGATGTAGCTGGCCAGCCCGATGCCGCGCAGCCGGCCGCGTGCCGCGGCCTCGGCCCGGCGGGCGGGGAAGCCGGCGATGTCGGCCTCGGCCTCGACCCGGTCGAGCACCCGGGCGAAATCGCCCGTGTCGTAGAGCTCGCCCGAAGGGGTGCGGTAGGGCAGGCGGCGGATGAGGTTGCGCCGCCGCAGCTCGACCGGCGCGATCCCCAGCACGCGCGCGGCATGGTCCAGCGTGCGCTCGAGCGTATAGATCGCCTCGGGCCGGCCGGCGCCGCGGTAGGCGTCGGTCTGGGTGGTGTTGGTGTAGAAGCCCTGCGCCGCGATGTGCAGGGCGGGAATGGCATAGACGCCGGTCGCCACCTTGGACGAGGCGGTGGTCTGGATGCCCTGGCCGAACTCGGAATTGTAGGCGCCGAGGTTGGCGAGGATGCGCACGCGGTAGCCGGTGATGCGGAGGTCGGCGTCGAAGGCCATCTCGGCCTCGGACACAAGGTCGCGGCCGGCGTTGTCGGTCAGCATCGATTCGGTGCGCTCGGCGCTCCAGCGCACGGGGCGGCCCAGCATCCGGGCGGCGGCCGCGATCACCACATACTCGGGATAGGCCATCGCCTTCATCCCGAAGCCGCCGCCGACATCGGGCGTCGTCACCCGGACGCGCGCCGGCGGCAGGCCCAGCGCCCTGGCGAGGTCCGCCTTCTGGTTCCATACGCCCTGCCCGTTGTAGCACAGATGCAGCCGCTCGCCGTCCCACTCGGCGAAGGCCGCGCGCGGTTCCATGGCGTTGACGATGACCCGGTTGTGCTCGACCCGGAGCCGCACGCGATGGGCGGCCGCGGCCATCGCGGCCTCGACGGTGGCGGGATCGCCCAGCGCCCAGTCGAAGGCGCGGTTGTCGGGCGCCTCGGGGTGCAGCGGCTCGCCCCCCGGCGCGAGGTCAAGCTTCACGGGCCGCTCGGCATAGTCGGGCGCCACGAGCTCGGCCGCGTCGCGCGCGGCGTCGAGCGTCTCGGCCACGATCACCGCCACCGGCTCGCCCACGAAGCGCACGCGGCCCTTCGCCAGAACGGGGCGAAAGACGTCCGCGCCAAGGCTGCCGTCGCGGTTCTTCGCCAGCGCGGCGCGCATCCGCAGATCGACGCCGGCCGCCTCGAGATCCTCGGCGCAGAGCGCCAGATGCACCCCCGGGGCGGCCCGCGCCGCAGAAAGGTCCGGCGGGGCGAGGTCGGCATGGGCGAGGGGCGAGCGCACGAAGACCGCATGCAGCGCCCCGGGCGGGGCGATGTCGTCCACAAAGCGCCCCTGCCCGGTCAGCAGCCGGAGATCCTCGATCCGCCGGATCGTCTGGCTTTTCCCGAAGCTTCCCATCGCAGCCCCTCCCGGCATCCGGGGCCGAGCATAGCCGGGGCGGCCGGACTGTCCAGCCGCCCGGGCCTGCGGGGCGTCAGCCCTGCAGCGACAGCGCCGTGGCGATCACGAGCTCGCCGAAGCCGTTGAAGCGCGTGTTGGTCGCGGTCGAGTAGGCGCCGAGCCCGTGGAAGAGGACATGGTCGCCCTCTTCCATGTCGCCCGGCAGGACAACGAGGCCCGGCAGCCGGTCCATGCTGTCGCAGGTCGGGCCGAACACGATGCGCTCGACCCCCTCGCCGGTGCGGCGCCGGCCGTGGGCGTCGATCACCTCGATGCGGTCGATGCCGCCGATCAGCGGCAGCTCGGCCAGCGCGCCATAGATGCCGTCGTTCAGGAACACATGCACGCCGTCGCGCACCGCCTTGACGCGGGTCGCGAGCGTCATCGATTCGGCCACCAGCGCGCGCCCGGGCTCGCACAGCAGCGCCGGGCGGTCGGTGCCGAACGCCTCGGCCGTCACGCGGTCGATCAGCGCGAAAATGGCCTCGAGCGGCGGCAGCACGCCCTGCAGCCGGTGCGAGGGGAAGCCGCCGCCGACGTTCAGCCGCGCGATGCGCACCCCCGCACCGGCCGCGATCGCCGCCGCGGCGCGGATGTAGGCCTCCCACGCCGCCGGGTCGGTGCATTGCGTGCCCGGATGGAAGGTCAGCGACGGGGTGAACCCCGCCGCCGCCACCTGCGCCAGCAGCCGTGTCGCTGTCTCGACCGTCGCGCCGAACTTGGCGCCGAAGTTGTAGGCCGCACCGTCCACGGGCAGCTTGAAGCGCACCGAGATCTCGGTGCCCCCGGCCGGGACGAGCGCGATCAGCTTGGCCAGCTCCGACGCGGAGTCGACCGAGTAGGAGACAACGCCCAGCGCCGCCGCCTCGGCAATCTCGGCCCGCGACCGCACCGGATTGTTGTAGTGCAGCGCCGCGTCGGGGGCGAGGCGGCGGATCATGCGGATCTCGGGAAGCGAGGCCACGTCGAACCCGCGCACGCCGGCAGCGGCGAGGTTCTCGATCACCGCCTCCTCGGGGTTCGACTTGACCGCATAGGTCACAAGGCCCGGAAAGCCCGCGATGAAGCGGCGCGCGGTGTCTTGCAGGATCGCGGGCGCGAAGAACAGAACCGGCGTCTCCGGCTCGTTCGCGCGCAGATATTCGGACGGTTTCGTCCAGATCGTTTTCGTCAGCCCCATCGGCGTGTCCTTTCTGCGTGCCAACAGAGCGCAGCCTTCACCTCCCTGGACGAACCAGTTCGGAGACGCTTACGCGATCTTCCAAACCAGGCCAGGTGCGTATGAGCCGCCCTTTTCCTGAAAACGAGGATGCCGCATATGTGCGACAGTCTCACCGATCAAAAGGGTTGTTCTGAATGAATACGGCGTTAAAGTGACGACATGATCGGTCAATATGCATTGGACGACCTCGACCGCGCGCTGCTGGCGCTTCTGGCGGCGGATGCACGGGTTCCGGTCGCCACCCTCGCGCGGAAGCTGAAGGTCGCGCGCTCGACCGTGCAGGCCCGGCTCGAGCGGCTCGAGACCGGCGGGGCCATCGTGGGCTACACCGTGCGGCTGGGCGAGGCGGCGCTCGGCGACCGCATCCGCGCCTCGGTGCTTCTGGCGGTCGAGCCCCGCGCCCAGGCCGCGGTGCTGGCGCGGCTCAGGACCATGCCCGAGGTCGAGCGCGTGCACACCACCTCGGGGCGCGTCGATCTGCTGGTGCAGATCGCGGCGGCCTCGCCCGCCGCGCTCGACACCGTGCTCGACGCCATCGCGGCCACGCCCGGCGTGCGCAGCTCGGAAAGCCTCGTGCACCTGGCGACGAAGCTCGACCGCAGCGCCTGAAGCGCCTGAGGGCGCCGTGGGCCGCCGCGGCGCCGCGGCAGCGGCCGCGGGGCACGCTTGCCCCTTCCGCCCTGCGCGGCGGCCCGCTAGAGCGGGCGCGATCCGCAGGGAATCGATCACGGGCGGTGCCGGGCCGGACGGTGCGCGGCGGCCGAGGGGGCCGCAGGCCGGCCGGCGGCGGCCGCGGCGGTTCCCGCGCACCAGCGCCGCAGGAAGCCGAGGGGCCGAGGATGCCGATGGACAAGACCTATTCCCCCGCCGAGGCCGAGGCCCGCATCGCCGCCCGCTGGGCGGCGGCGAACGCCTTCGCCGCGGGGGCCAACGCCCGGCCGGGGGCGCCCGCCTTCTGCATCATGATCCCGCCGCCCAACGTCACCGGCAGCCTGCACATGGGCCATGCCTTCAACAACACGCTGCAGGACATCCTGACCCGCTGGCACCGCATGCGGGGGCACGACACGCTGTGGCAGCCCGGCACCGACCACGCCGGCATCGCCACCCAGATGGTGGTCGAGCGCGAACTGGCGAAGGAGGGCAAGCGGCGCACCGACCTCGGCCGCGCGGCCTTCGTGGCGAAGGTGTGGGAGCAGAAGCAGCGCTCGCGCGGCAACATCCGCAGTCAGCTCGAACGCCTCGGCGCGTCCTGCGACTGGAGCCGCGAGGCCTTCACCATGTCGGGCGCCCCCGGCGCGCCGCCGGGCGAGGAGGGCAACTTTCACGATGCCGTGCTGCGGGTGTTCGTGGAACTTTACCGCAAGGGCGTCATCTACCGCGGCAAGCGGCTGGTGAACTGGGACCCGCATTTCGAGACGGCGATCAGCGACCTCGAGGTGGAGCAGGTCGAGGTGGACGGCCATCTCTGGCGCCTGCGCTATCCGCTGGAGGGCGGGGCGACCTACGAGCATCCCGTCGCCTTCGACGAGGAGGGCCGGGCGACCGAGTGGGAGACGCGCGACTATCTCGTGGTGGCCACCACCCGGCCCGAGACCATGCTGGGCGACACCGCCGTGGCGGTGCACCCCGACGACATCCGCTATCGCCACCTGATCGGCGCGCGGGTGCGCCTGCCGCTGGTGGGCCGCTCCATCCCCATCGTGGGCGACGCCTATGCCGACCCCGACAAGGGCACCGGCGCGGTCAAGATCACCCCCGCGCACGACTTCAACGACTGGGGGGTGGGGCAGCGCCACGGGCTGCGGGCGATCAACGTGATGGCGCGCAACGCCGCCATCGCGCTGGCGGGCAACGCCGATTTCGCCGAGGGCTGCGACCCCGGGGCGGTGGCGCGCTGCATCCAGCGTTTCGACGGCCGCGACCGCTACGAGGTGCGCGACGCGCTGGTGACGCTGGCGCGCGACGAGGGCTGGCTGGACGGGATCGACCCCGACCGCCACATCGTGCCCCACGGCGACCGCTCGAAGGTCGCCATCGAGCCCTTCCTCACCGACCAGTGGTTCGTGGACGCGGCGAAGATCGTGCAGCCCGCCATCGACGCGGTGCGCGAGGGGCGCACCACGATCCTGCCCGAGCAGCACGCCAAGGTGTATTTCCAGTGGCTGGAGAACATCGAGCCCTGGTGCATCTCGCGCCAGCTCTGGTGGGGCCACCAGATCCCGGTGTGGTATGATGCCGAGGGCCGGCAGTTCTGCGCCATGACCGAGGCCGAGGCGTCGGCCATGGCCGGGGGCAGGCCGCTGACCCGCGACCCCGACGTGCTCGACACCTGGTTCTCCTCGGGCCTCTGGCCGATCGGCACGCTGGGCTGGCCCGAGGACACGCCCGAGCTGCGGCGCTACTACCCCACCGACGTGCTGGTGACGGGCTTCGACATCATCTTCTTCTGGGTCGCCCGGATGATGATGATGCAGCTGGCCGTGGCGGGCGAGGTGCCGTTCCGCACCGTCTATGTCCATGCCCTCGTCCGCGACGAGAAGGGCAAGAAGATGTCGAAGTCGCTCGGCAACGTGCTCGACCCGCTGGAGCTGATCGACGACTACGGCGCGGACGCCGTGCGCTTCACGCTGGCCTCCATGGCCGCGATGGGCCGCGACCTGAAGCTGTCGAAGGACCGCATCGCAGGCTACCGCAACTTCGCTACCAAGCTGTGGAATGCGGTGCGCTTCGCCGAGATGAACGGGGTGTGGGAGGGGCATGCGACGCAGGCCGCCCCGCCGCCCGCCTCCGCCGCCGCCAACCGCTGGATCCTGGGCGAAACCGCCCGCGCCCGCGCCGCGACCGACGCTGCGCTGGCGGCCTTCCGCTTCAACGATGCCGCGAACGGGCTTTACGCCTTCGTCTGGGGCCGCGTCTGCGACTGGTATCTCGAGTTCGCCAAGCCCCTGCTCGACGACCCCGCGACGGCGGGCGAGACGCGGGCGGTGATGGCCTGGGTCCTCGACCGCTGCCTGATCCTGCTGCACCCCTTCATGCCCTTCGTCACCGAAGAGGTCTGGGGCCTGACCGGCACCCGCGCGAAGCTGCTCGCCCATGCCGACTGGCCCGACGACGCGCCCGAGGCGATGGCCGACCCCGCCGCCGACCGCGAGATCGAGCGCGTGATCGCGCTGATCGAGGAAATCCGCTCGGCGCGGGCGCAGATGCATGTGCCCGTCGGGCTGCACCTCGACCTCGTCGAGGTCGAGGCCGCGCCCGAGGCCCGCGCCGCCTGGGAGCGCAATGCCGCGCTGATCCGGCGGCTCGCGCGGATCGACCGGCTGACGCAGGCCCCCGCGGTCCCCCGGGGGGCGGCGGCGGTGGCGGTGGAGGGGGCGCTTTATGCCCTGCCCCTTGCGGGCGTCATCGACTTCGCCGCCGAGGCGGCGCGGCTGGGCAAGACGCTCGAGCGGCTCGAGCGCGACATCGCCGGGCTGCGCGGGCGGCTCGACAACCCGAGGTTCGTCGAAAGCGCCCCGGAAGAGGTGGTCGAGGAAACCCGCGAGAAGCTGGCCCTGGCCGAGGACGAGGCCGGCAAGCTGCGCGCCGCCCTTTCCCGGCTGACGGCGATGGGCTAGCGGCCCGCGCCCGCCGTTTCGGCCTAGTGCATCTCGGGCGGGGACTTCAGCGGCAGGTCCTCGTGCAGCGGCACGGTCTGGCGCTCGATCATCCGGCGCACCCGCGGCGGCTCGGGCCCGCGGTGCAGCGCCCGCAGCCGGTCGGCCAGCTCGGCGTCGGCCTTGGTCCGCCGCTCGTTGTGGCGGATGTAGTCGGCCCAGGTGGGGACATGGTAGGCCTCGCTCCAGGTCTCGGGCGCCTCGAGGTCGCGCAGCAGCGCCCATTGCCGCGCCCCGTCGCGGATGCGGATGCGCCGCCGCGCGCGCATCGCGGCGAGGAAGGCATCGGTGTCCTCGGGGGCGATGCGGTAGTCCACCATCACCATGATCGGCCCGCTCGACGGGCGCAGGTCCAGTTGCAACTCGGGCTCGCGGAAGCGGCCCAGCGGGTCGAGGTCGAGCGCGCCGGGCTCGTCAAGCGCGATCCAGCGCGCGGCGGCGAGCGTCGCGACGAGCAGCGCCGCGGCGACCAGATGGGCGGCCACCGCGCCATGGGCCGCGGCGACCATGCCCCAGACCCAGCCGCCCAACGCCATGCCGCCGAAGGTGGCGGTGTGGTGAAGCGACAGCGCCCGGCCCACCACCCAGCGCGCGGTCGAGAGCTGCACGCTGACGTTGAACAGCGCCAGCGCCATCACCCAGGCGGCCCCGCACAGCATCATCGCCGGCCCGGTCGCCCACAGCGTCCGGCCGGCGGCCACACCTGCCAGCCCCAGCGCGAACAGCGCGAAGGCCAGCCGCACCGTGGTCTCGGCGCCCAGCCGCGCGCGCAGGCGCATGTTCGTCACCCCGGCGGCCAGCGCCCCCGCCCCGAAGAAGCCGAGGAGGAGCCCGTAGGTCACCGCCGTGCCCCCCAGCAGGTCGCGCGCCACGAGCGGCATCAGCGACAGCGCCACCGACCCGCCGAAGCCGAACAGCGCGCCGCGCAGCATCACCCGGCCGAGCGCGGGCGACATCGCAAGATAGCGCAATCCGGCCCCGAGAGCGGCGATCAGCGGCTCGCGCGGCAGCCGCCGCGGCGGCACATCGGGCCGCCAGCGCCAGACCGTCCAGATCAGGGGCAGGAAGGAGAGCGTGTTGACAAGGAAGGCCGCCGCCGCCCCCGCCGCGGCGACGATGGCGCCCCCCGCCGCCGGCCCGATGCTGCGCATCACGTTGAAGGCCATCGAGTTCAGCGAGACCGCCGCCGGCACCTCGCGCCGCGGCACGATGTCGCCCACCGAGGCCTGCCAGGCCGGGTTGAACAGCGCATTGCCGCAGCCGACCAGAAAGACGAAGGTCAGCAGCAGGACCGGCGTGATCGCGCCCAGCGCCGCCGCCAGCATCAGCCCCGCCGACGCCAGCGCCATGAACACCTGCGCCGCGATCATCAGCCGCCGCCGGTCGATGCTGTCGGCCAGCGCCCCGGCGACCAGCGACAGCGCCATCATCGGCAGCGTGTTCGACGACGACACCAGCGCCACCATCACCGGCGAGGGCGCGAGCTCGACCATCAGCCAGCCCGCGCCCACGACCTGGATCAGCCCGCCGAGATTGGACAGCCCGAGCGCCAGCCAGAACCGGCGGTAGGTCGGGTTGCGCAGGGGGGTCCAGGTCGAGGCGGGTTCGATGGCCGCGGCTCCCCGCCCCCTGCGCAGCGTCGGCAGCGGCGGGCGCACCGGCACCGCCCCGGCTGCGGACCGGCCGGAGGGGCAGATCGCCGCGCCGGAACCGCGCCGCCACCTTAGCCGCCCCCTGCGGCGGGCTGCAAGCCTGCGGCAGCGGCCCGGCCCTTGCCGCGGGGCGCGCTTTGCGCTTCTGTCGCGGGCATGACCGGACCGCGCTTCACGCCCCTTGTCGCCAGCCTGCCCGCCACGGTGCCCTTCGTCGGGCCCGAGACGCAGGAGCGCGCGCGCGGCCGCCCCTTCGCCGCGCGGCTCGGCGCCAACGAAAGCGTGTTCGGCCCCTCGCCCCTTGCCGTCGAGGCGATGGCGCGCGCCGCGGCCGAGGTGTGGAAATACGGCGACCCGGAGATGTTCGAGCTCAGGGCGGCGCTGGCCGCCCGGCACGGGGTCGGCGCGCAGCATGTGGCGGTGGGCGAGGGGATCGACGGGCTTCTCGGCCTGCTGGTGCGGCTGCTGGTGGCGCCCGGCGATGCCGTCGTCACCTCGGACGGGGCCTATCCCACGTTCAACTTCCACGTCGCGGGGTTCGGGGGCGTGCTGCACAAGGTGCCCTATGCCGGCGACCGCGAGGATCCCGCGGCACTGGTCGCCCGCGCGGCCGAGACCGGGGCGAAGCTTGTCTACCTCGCCAACCCCGACAATCCGATGGGGTCCTGGCACGACGGCGCGACCGTTGCGCGGGCGGTCGCGGCGCTGCCCGAGGGCTGCCTGATGGTGCTCGACGAGGCCTATGTCGAGTTTGCGCCCGAAGGCACCGCGCCCGCGCTCGACCCCGACGATCCCCGGGTGATCCGGCTGCGCACCTTCTCCAAGGCGCAGGGCATGGCCGGGCTGCGCGTGGGCTACGGCATCGGGGCGCCGGGGCTGATTGCGGCCTTCGACAAGGTGCGCAACCACTTCGGCGTCGGCCGCGTCGCCCAGGCCGGGGCGCTGGCGGCCCTGGCCGACCGCGCGCATCTGGCCCGCGTGGTGGATGCGGTCGCGCAGGCACGCGCCCGGATCGTCGCTATCGGCGCGGCGAACGGGCTGGTCGCCCTGCCCTCGGCCACGAACTTCGTCACGCTCGACTGCGGCGGCGACGGCGCGCGGGCGCGCCGGGTGCTGGCGGCGCTGGTCGCGCGCGACATCTTCGTGCGCATGCCCTTCGTTGCGCCCCACGACCGCTGCATCCGCATCAGCGCGGGCCTTCCCTCCGACCTCGACCGGCTGGACGAGGCGCTGCCCGCGGCGCTGGACGAAGCGCTCAACGAGGCGCGCAGCCTCGCGCAGAGGTGACTTTCCTTCCCGCAGCTGGAAGGGGTCAGGCGCGGCGGCAGGGGGGGTAGCCCCGGTCACGGATGGGGAGGACAGACATGCGCATGGCACAGTGGGCAGCCGGCCTCGCGGCGGCGGGCCTCGTGGCGGCCGCGGCGGGCTTGGGGCTGGCCCAGGCCATCGGCGGGCACGGCGGGCACGGCGGGCACGGCGGGCACGATGCCCACGCCGGGCCCGCGGCCCCGGGCACGGCCGCGGCGGCAGAGGCCGCGCCCTCGACCCTTGCCTTCATCGCGGCCAATAACCGGATGCACGCCGGCATGGCCCTCGCCTTCACCGGCGACGCCGATGTGGACTTCATCCGCGGCATGATCCCGCATCACGAGGGCGCGGTCGAGATGGCGCGGATCGTGCTCGCGCACGGGCGCGACCCCGAGGTGCAGGCGCTTGCCCGCGCGATCATCGCCGCGCAGGAGGAGGAGATCGCCTGGATGCGCGCCTGGCTCGCGGCCCGGGGGCTGTAGCGCGCAGGGCCCCGCCGCCGCGGCCGCGCGCGCGGCCTCAGCCCGCCGCGAGCGCGGCCGCGGCGGCGGCCATCGCGCCCTGCCCGTGGGGGATGCGCAGCGCCTTGAGCCCGGCGTCGATGCTGGCCAGCGCGCCCAGCATCATGTGGGCGTTCACATGGCCCATGTGGCCGATGCGGAAATGGCCGTGCCAGGCGGGATCCTCGGGCGCGGCCATGCCGATGCCGATGCCCAGCGTGACGCCGGCGACCCGGGTCGTCCAGTCGCGCAGCCGCGTGCCCTCGGGCGCGGGCAGCGACAGAGCGGTAACGGCATGGCTGCGCGCCGACCTGTCGGCGACGTTGAGCCTCAGCGCCCCGGCCTCGCCCCAGGCTTCGGCCGCCGCCCAGAGCACGCGGGCCAGCCGGGCGTGGCGCGCGGCCGCCTCCTCGATCCCCTCCTCGTGGACCAGCATGGTGAGCGCCTCGCGCAGGGCGAACAGCTGATGGGTGGGCGCCGTGCCGCACCAGCGCATCCAGAAGGCGGTGGGAAAGGCCCGCGGCTCCCATGCCCAGTAGGGGGTGACAAGGTCGCCGCCGCGGGCGCGCGCGCGGGCCTTGTCGCCGAACCAGACGAAGGCCAGCCCCGGCGGCGTCATCAGCCCCTTCTGGCTGGCGGCCACGGCGACATCGACGCCCCAGGCATCCATGCGGAACACCTCGCAGCCCATCGAGGCGATGCAGTCCACCATCAGCAGCGCGGGGTGGCCGGCGGCGTCGATGGCGGCGCGGACGGCAGGAATGTCGGTGCGCACCGAGGTCGCGGTATCGACATGGGTGGTCAGCACCGCCTTGATCCGGTGGCCGCGGTCGGCCCGCAGCGCGGCCTCGAGCGGCCCGGGATCGGCCGGGCCGCAGCGCGAGGCCTCGATCACCTCGACCTCGACCCCCAGCGCGCGCACGGCATTGGCCCAGCCCAGCCCGAAATGGCCCGAGACCAGCGCGAGCGCCCGGTCGCCGCGGGAAAAGACGTTCGCATCCGCCGCCTCCCACGCGGCATGGCCGTTGCCGATGTAGATGGCCAGATGCTGGCGTGTCCCCGCCACCGCCTTGAGGTCGGGCACAAGACTGTCTGCGAGGTCATAGAGCGGGCCGCCGTAGATGTCGGGCGCCGGGCGCTGCATGGCCGCCAGCACCCGGTCGGGAATGACCGTCGGGCCGGGGATGGCCAGATAGGGGCGGCCGTAGGACTGGGGCATCGCGGGCACCTTGCGGTCGGGAGGGGGGGCTGAGCGGCGCCCTTCCCTAGGCGGTTGCCCGGGTGCCGTCAATCCGGGGGGCAGGCCGCGGCCGCGCGGCTTGCGCGCCTGCCCCGGTTCGGGCTAGGGCTGCCGCGCGGCGGGGCCCGGCGGCCGGCCGGAGCGGGGAATGCGCATGGTCAAGTCCATCTCGACGCGGCTCAGGCAGCTGGCCCGCCGGATGTCGGACCGGCGGGTGGCGTCGCTTGCCTCGCCCGCCGCGCGGCGCCGCGCGCTGCTGGACTATCACCTTGTGGACCACGGCATCCTGCGCACCGTCTGGCCCAACCTGCACCGCGTGGCCCCCGGCGTCTGGCGGGCGAACCAGCCCTCGCCCGCGCGGCTGGCGCGGTATCGCGCGATGGGCATCAGGGCGGTGCTGAACCTGCGCGGATCGAAGGGGCTTTCGCATTTCGCGCTCGAGCGCGAGGCCTGCGCGCGCCTCGGCCTGACGCTGGTCAACCTGCCGCTGTCGGCCGCCCGGCCGGCCGCGCGCGAGACGCTGCTGGCGCTGCACGAGGTTTTTCGGACCATCCCGAAGCCCTTCGTGATGCACTGCAAGTCGGGCGCCGACCGCACCGGGATCGCGGCTGCGCTGTATCTGCTGATGATCGAGGAGGCGCCGCTGGCCGAGGCCGCGCGGCAACTGCACTGGCGCTTCCTGCATCTTGCGCGCGGCGAGGCGGGGGTGCTCGACCACATGCTGGCCACCTACGGCCGGGCCCGGGCCGCAACCGGCATCGGCGTGCTCGACTGGATCCGCGACGGCTATGACCCCGAGGCGATCCTGCGCGACTACCACGCCCGCAGGACGCGCTGGTCCGGGCGCCTCGCCCCGGCCCCGCCCGCCGCGGCAGCGCGCTGGTTTCCCCCCGAGGGGACCGGGGACGCGTGAGCCAGGCGCCGCGCCCCGGCGCCGACCGGCGCCTCGCGATCTGGCTCTGGCGCGGCTATGTGCGGCGGCGCCTCGCGCTTCTGGTCGCCGCGCTCGTGCTGATGACGCTCGAGGGCGCCTCGGTCGGGGCGGTCGGCTACCTCGTGCAGCCGGTGTTCGACGGTCTCTTCGCCCCCGGCGGCGGGGCGGGCATGGGCTGGGTCGTCGCCGCCATCGCCGGGGCCTTCGTGCTGCGCGCGCTCGCGGGGTTCGGCCAGCGCGTGCTCCTCGGCATCGCCGGCGAGCGCGTGGCGGCCGACCTTCAGGCGGATCTGCTGCGGCACCTGATGCGCCTCGACCTTGCCTTTTACCGCAGCCATCCGCCCGGCGCGCTGATCGACCGGGTGCGCGGCGACACCACGGCGCTGCGCGAGACGTGGGCCAAGGTGCTGGGCGGGGTGGTGCGCGACGGCGTGGCGCTCGTCTCGCTGCTGGCGGTGGCGCTGTGGATCGACTGGGCCTGGACGCTGGTTGCCATCGTCGGCGTGCCGATCCTTGTGGTGCCGGTCGTCGCGCTGCAAAGGCTGGTCCGCCGCACGGTGCGGGCGGCGCGCACGGCCTCGGCCCGGCTGTCCACCCGGCTTGACGAGGTGTTCCACGGCATCGTCACGGTGCAGCTTTCGGGGTCCGAGGCGCGCGAGGCCGCGCGCTTCCGCGCCATGCTCGACGCCTTCAAGCGCCTCCAGATCCGGGCCGAGGCGGCGGCGGCGGGGATTCCGGCGATGGTCGATCTGGTCGCCGCGATCGGGCTTGCGGCGGTGCTCTCCTACGGCGGCATGCAGATCGCGGGGGGGCAGAAGACGGTGGGCGAGCTCATGAGCTTCTTCACCGCCATGGGCCTTACCTTCGACCCGCTGCGGCGGCTCGGCGCCGTCAGCGGGGCAGCGCAGGCGGCGCTGGCGGTGATGGAGCGGCTGCACGGCCTGCTGTCGGTGCCGGTGACGCTGGCCGACCCGCCCCGCCCCGTGCCGCCGCCCCCCGGCCCGCCCGAGATCCGCTTCGAGGCGGTGCAGTTTGCCTACGGAACCGAGCCGGTGCTGCGCGGGGTCAGCCTGGTCGCGCCGGCGGGGCGGACGACGGCGCTGGTCGGACCGTCGGGGTCGGGCAAGAGCACGGTGTTCGCGCTGATCGCCCGGCTGGCCGACCCGCAGGCGGGGCGCATCCTGCTGGGCGGCACCGACCTGCGGGCGATGCGGCTGGCCGACCTGCGCGGGATGCTGTCGGTCGTCGCGCAGGACACCGCGCTGTTCGACGAGACGCTGCGCGACAACATCACCCTCGGCCGCGACGTGCCCGAGCCCTTGCTGGCCGCGGCGGTGGCGGCGGCGGATGTGGCGGGCTTCCTGCCCGCCCTTGCCGCGGGGATCGAGACGCCCGCGGGCCCCCGCGGCTCGGCCCTGTCGGGCGGGCAGCGGCAGCGGGTGGCCATCGCCCGGGCGCTGTTGCGCGACGCGCCGGTGCTGCTGCTTGACGAGGCGACGAGCGCGCTCGACGCGGCGTCGGAACAGGCGGTGCAGGCCGCGCTCGACCGGCTGGCCGAGGGGCGCACGACGATCGTCATCGCGCACCGGCTGGCGACGGTGCGGCGTGCCGACCGCATCCTGGTGATGGACCGCGGGCGCATCGTCGAGGAGGGGACGCATGACGACCTCATGGCGGCGGGCGGCCTCTATGCCTCGCTCTGCCGGCTTCAGTTCGGGTCGGGGACCTGACCGGCGGCGGCGGGAGGCCCGGCGCGGCCCGCGGCGCGGGGCCGGCGATCCGGGCGGCGAGGGCGCAGACCCGGCCGCCAAGGCGCAGGGCTTTTCCGCCGTCGCAGACCGGCTATATCGTAGGAAGCCCCGGAAAACCGGCAGGGCGAGCGGGTGCGGACATGACGGGCGAACGGGCAGGCGACAGGGCGGTGTTCCGCATCACGGGCGCGGACCGCGAGCGGTTTCTGCAGGGGCTGGTCTCCAATGACGTGCGCGGCCTGCGGCAAGGCCTGGTCTACGCCGCGCTGCTGACGCCGCAGGGCAAGTATCTGGCCGACTTCTTCCTGGTGCCCGCGCCCGAGGCGATCCTGCTTGATGTGCGCGACAGCCTGGCCGAGGCGCTGCTGCGTCGCCTGGCGCTCTACCGGCTGCGCGCGGATGTCGCCATCGAACCGGCCGGCCTGAACGTGCTGCGCGGCCTGGGCGCGGCGCCGCCCGGCGCCTTTGCCGACCCGCGCGACCCGGCGCTCGGCTGGCGGCTGTACACCGCCGCGCCCGGCGGGCCCCCTGCGATCGACTGGGACGCGATCCGCGTGGACCGCTGCATCCCCGAAAGCGGGATCGAGCTGATCCCCGAGGACAGCTACATCCTCGAGCTCGGCTTCGAGCGGCTGCACGGGGTCGATTTCCGCAAGGGCTGCTATGTCGGGCAGGAGGTGACGGCGCGGATGAAGCACAAGGCCGAGCTCAGGAAGGGGCTTGTGCAGGTGGAGATCGACGGCACGGCGCCGGTCGGGGCCGAGGTGCTGGCCGGGGGCCGCCCGGCCGGGCAGATCTTCACCCAGGCAGACGGCCGTGGCCTGGCCTTCCTGCGGTTCGACCGGGCCGAGGGCGAGTTGCAGGCCGGGTCCGCGCGTCTGCGTCGTATCGCCTGACCTCCGGCTTGCGCCACGCGGCCGCACCCCTTGCCGCAACGCGGCCTCGCGTTGCGGTGCTGCGGCGCCGGGCGTTCGGGCAGCGTCGGTTCGAACCTGTCGCAAGGCCTTGGCAAAACCTTGCATGACCCGGGCAGACCCCATATCTTGTGCAGGCCTGCCCTGGGTGCCGACGCCTTGACGGGGGCAGGTCTCTGCGCCATGCGGCTGACGCATGACTGATATGCAATCTGCTGCATACCGAATCGTCCACTGCAGGGCGTAAGCAGAGCGGCACTTCGATGCGGAAGACAAGGATGACCGGGGACGTTTCGATGAACGACCGTGTAGATGCGACTGCGTTCAACTTCGAGCAGGGGCAGCGCTCGCGCAAGCTGTTCGCCGCGGTGGTGCTGGCTGCGCTCGACGACGCGATCGCGGATGACAAGAAATACGGCAACGGGCCGGAACAGATCGCCCGGTGGGCGCGCTCGCGCGACGGGCGCGAGGTGCTGACTTGCGCCGGGATCGACCCCAACGAGCGGGTCGTGAAGGGGCTGATGGAGTTCGTCGGCAAGGGCGTGCGCACCTCGGTCGCGCTGTCGCGCGAGGAAAGCGAGCGTCGCGCCGCCCAGCAGGAGGCCGAGGCGGCCTGAGCCGGGGCGCGCGCCCGCGTCGCCGGGGTGACCGTCACAACGCGATGTCTGCGAACTGGGCGCCCCGGACCTTCGTCCGGGGCGTTGCCGTTGCAGACGGCGCCGTGCCGCGCCGGTCAGTCGAACTGGCGGCTGGCCAGCGCCCGGGCAACCTCGGCGCGGACAAGCTTGCGCACGTTGCGCGTGATGCGCTCGCCCAGGGCGCCCTGAAGCTCTTCCCGCACGATCTCGGCCACGAGGTCGCGCAGCGACGCCTCGTCCAGGCCGTCCGGGATCTCTGGCGCCGGGGCGAGGTCGGCCGGCGGTCGGCGCAGAACGGCAAGGCTGTGGACGTTCCCCGCCCGGGCCGCCGCGGTGGCCACCGCCGGGGCCGCAGCTGCCGAAGCCGGCGCCGCGGCGCGCTCGCTGCCGTCGGGCTCCCAGTCATCGCCCGCGGCGGCAACGGCGGCCTCGAGTTCGGCGATGGTCTCCTCCAGCGCCGAGGCCCCCCGTGCGGCCGAAGGATCGGCCACCGCGGGGCCCGTCACCTGTGCCGCCGCCACGGCAGCCACCCGGGCATCGGCCAGCCGGCGCGCGGCATCGCGGATCGTCGCGTCGCGATCTGCGGCAGGGGCGGACGGCGCCGCATCGCCCACGCGCTGTGCCGGCGTCAGGACCAGCCGGCCGGCGGCGGCGGCGGCGGGCCCGGGCGGCCGCGGCGGTGCCGCGCTGCGACCCTCCTCGGACACCAGGCGTCGGATGGAGGACAGCACATCCTCGATCTCGGCCCGCGTCAACGGATCGGACATCTGCGCCTCCCTGTCACGACAGCCACAGATCGTAGCCGCGGCCCTTGTTCACCACAAGCCCTTGCGCGCGTCAGTTGCGCCCGATGGCCGAGAGCACGCGGTCCAGCGCCTGCCCCTGCGGTGTCGTGGCCGGCGCCGCGCGCACGGCATTGTAATAGGCCTCGGGGTCGTAGGTCGGGATACCGAGGCCCAGATGCTCGACCGTCATCAGCCCCATGGCCGCCAGAAGCTGATAGACGGCGATGTATTGCGCGGTCTCGGCCGCGATGCGGCTGGCGCGGGCGTCGAGCAGCTCCTGCTCGGCGTTCAGCACGTCGAGCGTGGTGCGCGCGCCCAGCGTCGCCTCCTCGCGCACGCCGTCATAGGCGGTCTGCGCCGCCGCGATCTGGCGGTTCGACGCCTCGATCCGGGCGCGGGCGACATCGAGCTCGGCCCAGGCCTGGCCGACATCGCGCGCCACCACGACCGCCGCCTGCTGCAGGGCGGCGCGCGCCGCGTCGAGCCGCGCCAGCGACTGGCGGTGCAGCGACGAGATGCGGCCGCCGGTGTAGATGGGCTGCGAGAAGGTCAGCGAGAGGCTCTGGCTGGACAGCCCGTCGTCGGTCTGCCCGATGCGCGCGCCGGCGCTGAGCGTGCCGCGGAAACCCGCCTCGGCCCGCCGCGAGGTCAGTTCGGCAACGCTCACCTGCCGCTGCGCCTGCCGGATCGTGGGATGGGTGCGCAGCGCGATCTCGCGCGCCGCGGCCAGGCTGGCGGCGGTCTGCGGCAGGCGGGGCGGGGCCCGCAGGGCGCCCGCGTCGGTGCCGGTGGCGGCGCGGTAGGCCTCGCGCGCCACGGCGAGGTCGCCCTCGGCGGCCGCAAGGTTCGACCGCGCGGCGGCCAGCCGCGCCTCGGCGATGGCCACGTCGGTCCGGGTGACCTCGCCCAGCTCGAAGCGGTCGCGGGCGGCGCGCAGTTCCTGCTCGATCAGCCGGACGTTGTTGCGCCGCAACGCGACGAATTCGGTGGCGTTGCGCACATTCATGAAGGCGAACACCGCGTTCAGCAGCACCTGCTGCTCGACGCCGCGCAACCCCTCGCGGGTGGCTAGAACGGTCTCCTTCGCCGCCTCGATCGCCAGCCGGCTGCGCCCGAAGTCATACAGCGTCAGGTCGGCCGCCAGCGCGATCTGCGCCGACAGATCCTCGACCGTCACGCGCCGCGCCGGGGTGGTGCCGGTGGCGGGCCTGCCGTTGGTGACCCAGCGCCGCTCGGCCGAGGCGACAAAGGTGATGACCGGGCGCAGCGTGGCGACGGCCTGGGCCACGTCCTCGTCGGCGGCGCGCAGCAGGGCGCGGTTCTGCTCGAGCAGGTTCGAGCTGCGATAGGCGGCCACCAGGGCATCGGTCAGTGACTGCGCCGTCGCAGGCGGCGCAGCAAGGCCGAGCGCCAGCGCCACCGCGGCGGCCATCCGCCCGAGGGGCGCGAGATATCCACAGGCCATCCGTCCACCTCCACATCCTGCGGCGCGGGTCGTCGCGGCCGGTTTGCGCCCGGTCGCTGCCCGCTAGAACACGAACGCCGGCCGCCGCGCGAAACCCGGCAGCACCGGCGCCCCCGCGGCGAAGCCATAGCGCCAGGCCACCCGACCGGCCGACTTCACCCCGATGCGGCAGACGCCAAGCCGGTGCTCCTCGAACAGGCAGCCGATGCGCCCCCCGTCCTTGAGCTGGTCGAGCAGTGCCTCGGGCACCACCTCGGCCGCGCCCTGCACGGTGATCGCGTCATAGGGGGCATGGCGCGGGGCGCCCTCGGCCAGCGGCGCGCACAGCACGGCCACATTGTCCACACCCTCGGCCGCCAGCAGCGCTTCGGCTTCGGCAGCCAGGGCCGCATCCTCCTCGACCGCGATGACGGTCTCGGCCAACCGCGCGATCACCGCCGCGGAATAGCCAAGCCCGCAGCCCACGTCGAGCACCACATCGCCGCGCCCGATCTCGAGCAGATCGAGCATCTTGGCCAGTGTCCGCGGGGCCAGAAGCACCCGCCCGGGCGCCAGCGGCAGGTTTTCGCCCAGGTAAGCGGCCTCGCGCAGCGCCATGGGCACATAGGTCTCGCGCGGGACGGCGAGCATGGCGGCGATCACCGGATAGCGGGTCACGTCGGACGGGCGGATCTGGGTGTCCACCATCATCCGCCGACGCTCGCTGAAATCGGTCATGGGGCCTCTCGCGGCTGACTTCGCTTCGCCCCGATCTGTGCCACAGAACGGGTGCGGCGGCAACCTTGCCCCGGGGGCCGGGCCGTCCTGCCGGGGCGGCCCCGCATCAACCGTCCGCCGACGTCAGCGAGGTGGTGTCGGCCTTCGGCCGCGGTTCGGCCGGAAGCTCGCCCGTGGCCAGATAGATCACCTGTTCGGCGATGTTGGTCGCGTGGTCGCCCATGCGTTCGATGTTCTTGGCAACGAAGTGCAGGTGCATGAAGGGCGTGATGCTGCGCGGATCCTCCATCATGTGGGTCAGGAAGGCGCGGAAGAGCGTATTGTAGATCTGGTCCACTTCCTCGTCCTGAAGGCGGACATGGGCGGCCATCTCGGCATCCCGGCGGATGTAGGCGTCGAGCGCGTCCTTCAGCATCAGCTCGGCCGTGCGCATCATCCGCCGCAGCGTTCCTGCGGCGTTGCCCACGGGGGGCATCCCGGCCAGCACCGTCACCCGCTTGGCGACGTTCTTGGTATAGTCGCCCATCCGCTCGAGACTGCCGGCGACCTTGAGCACCGACAGCACCGTGCGCAGGTCGGTCGCGTTCGGGCCGCGCAGGGCGATGATGCGGGCGCATTCCTGGTTGATCTGGTGCTCGAGCGCGTCCACCTCGGCGTCCGCGGCGCGGACCTTCTGCGCCAGCTCCTCGTCGCGCTGATCGAGCGCGCGGGCGGCATCGGACATGGCGGCCTCGACCAGCCCGCCCATGCGCATCAGAAGCGCCTGGATGCGTTCGAGGTCGCGGTCAAAGACGCTCTGGATATGGGGCGAGTCGCTGGTCATCGGATGGTCCTCAGCCGATCCGGCCCGAGATGTCGCTTTCGGTCCGCGGATCCTTGGGGTTGATGAAGATGTGTTCGGTGTCGCCGGTCTCGACAAGGTTGCCGAGGTGCAAGACTGTCGTCTTGTGGCCGATGCGCGCCGTCTGCTGCACCGAAGGCGCCACGATCGCCGCCGAGACCTGCGAGCGCAGCGCGTCGACCAGCCCTGCGATCCGGGTCGTCGCGACGGTCGAGCGCCGGGCAGGGCTTGTCCATCGCAAGCACCTCGGGCGAGGTGGCCAAGGCGCGGGCGATGCAGAGCCGCTGCTGCCGGCCGCCCCACGGCCCCGTCCCCTGCGCATCGGGCCGGCCCTTGGCCTTGCCCCAGGGCGCGGCGCGGCGCGGCGGGCGTTCGACGATCTTGTCGAGATCGGGTCTGCTGCGGGCCGGGCCGCGACTGCGCGGCGCGTCGGCGACGTTGTCACGGGCCGACTTCGGGAAGGGATCGGGCTTCGCGACCACCCCCCCGACGCGGACGCGCAGGCACCGGATCGACCCTTGCGTCGGAGATGTCGGGCCCTCGATCGAGATGATGTTGCCCTCCAGGCGGCAGATGTCGATCGTGTCGTTCACCCGGTTCAGGCGGCGCAGGAAGGCGGGTTTGCCGCAGCCCGACGGACCGATGAAGGCGGTCACGGTCGTGACGGGGATGTCCGCCAAGACCTCGTTCGGCGCGGGCGTGGCGCCGGGGTAGACCTGCACGCGGCGGGCGCCGATCTTCTTCCTCCGGCTCGTCACGGCGGTCTCCGGGGTGGCTTTGCTGGGCATCTGGGAACCCTGCACCACGTCCGCTAGCAGCGCTGGGGCAGGAAGACGGCGCGCGCGTGCATCGCGACGCGGACCATCGGCAGCACGGGGATCGCGGCGGAGGTAGGGCAGACGAAGCTGCCCTCGGGCCTGCCGGTGCGGATGAAGATCTGCGCAGGCAGCGCCGGGCAGGGGTCGAACGGGCGTCCCGGCACCGCGGTCACGAAGGCATTCGTGCCGACGGGGAGACGCGGCGCGGTCTTGCCCGGCGCCCGGGCGCGGCCGACGATCGTGTCCGTCAGGAAGTCCGGCATCGCCGGGGGCAGACCATGCCGGAACACGCCCGGCTGGCGCCAGGCCCCGGGCCCGAGGGCGGCCGCGCGGATCGGGCGCGGCACCGACCAAAGCGCGGCGCGGCTGGCGGCGATGACGGTGGGCAGGGTCGTCGGCGCCGGCGTCATGCCGCCCATGCCGGGGGGCCCGGCACGGCAAGCCGAACCGGTCCGAGGACGCCGCGCGCGCAAGCAGGCCCAACAGGACCGGCGGGCCTGCGGCGAGGGTGTTGAGGCTCACCTCGATCAGGGCCGAGGTGCGGCTGTTCGGCGCGATCCCCTCAAGGTAGGTCGCGGCGCCGATCCCGATGGGCAAGGACGGCAGGACGCAGGTCAGCAGCGCCCGGAACCGCGCCACGACGGCGCCGCGCAGCCCCGCAAGCCCGGGAAAGCGCGAGGCCGCGCTGCTGAGCAGCCTCCGGTTGAACGGCCCCGACACGCGCCCCGGGGCAACCGGCCGGTCGAAGTTCGCGATCCCGGGGTCCTTCAGGCGGCAAAGCGCCGCGGGCGTCTCGCGGTCGATCAGCCCCCGGTGCAGCCGGTGGCAGGGGTCGGAGACCGGCCGCTGCGGCGTGACCGTCCGGCCGAGCGGCGAGGGATCGGCCACGATCCGGTTTCGCACCGAAAAGCGCGCCCCGTTCGGCAGGATGCCCCGGATCGCGTTGGCGTTGCCGCGCTGCAGGTTGGCGGCGGTCAGGACGGCGGGTTCGTCGCCGACGTCGATGGCCGGCCGGGTCCGGCGGAAGGCCTGCGGGCCCGTCCGCCGCAGCAGCCAGCCGATCAGGGTCGCGAACATCGCGCAGGCGAAACCGCTCGCCACCAGCCCGATCGCCTTCAGCCGGAGGTCCGACGGCCGGCGCCGGCCGATCCCGCGGCCGACATCGACGAAAGCCCAGTCGGTCGGACGCTTGCCCCGGATGCCGACTTCGGTCATTCCGGCCACCCCGGGCCGCAGATTTCGCGAGGACGCACCGAGGCTTCGCAGGGCGCAGCTGTTGACCCCCGGCGTCACCACGAACAGCAGCATGCCGAGCGCGAAGGCCGCAAGCGTCCCGGGGCTGTCGAACAAGCTGTCCCCGATCAGCCGCGCCACGATCTGCACGGTCCCGGTGGTCACGCTGACGGGCGGGGTGATCGTCATCTTGGCGACCAGCCCCTCGGCCAATGCGACGATCATCGTCTCGCCGATGGTGCGGCTGACGGCCAGCAGGATGCCGCCGACCCTCCCGGGGATCGCGGCCAGGAACAGCACGTTCACCATCGTCTCGGCCCGCGCGGCGACGAGCCCGGTCATGAGCCATTCGGACGTTTCGCGCAGCGCCAGCATGCGCTGCGCAGCCTCGACCCTCCGCGGCTCGGGCGTGCCGAAGATGCGACCGCCGGCGATCTGCCGGATCCCGGACAGGACAAGCTGCACCTCGCCCGACCCCAGACCGTCCGGCACGCCCTCGGGCCGGCCGCCCATGACGAGCGCGTCGATCACCGGCGTTTCGAACGGCAGCCACGCGATCAGCGGCAGGAAGGACGGGACGAGCACCACCAGCAGCGCGCACCGCCCGTGGAAGCCCGGCACCCACTGCGGTCGCCCAAGGCTTGCCCGGATCCGGACCGCGGCCCAGCGGTTCGGGGCATGGGCCGCGATCCAGGCGGCGATCAGGAGAGCGAAGGCAACCGTACCCACGACCGGACCCGTGTTGGTGCGGCCAGGCCGCTGTCGGTGTGCCGCCCCGAGGATCCGGACGGCACGGTTTCGCAGTGACCAGCGATCAGCCGGTCGGCAGCCCCATCCGGACGGCACCGATCACGTCGGCCTGCATCCCGGTCCGCACCGCCTCCGGCGGCGGCACAAGGCCGCGCTCGGCCAGGTTGCCGCCGCGCGCCAGCGCCTCGTCCCAGACGGATGCCTCGAGCATCGCTTGCAGCTGCGGGATCGCGCCGCAATGCGCGTTCCTGACGTGGAGGCAGAGCGGGCGCGGAACGTCGGCGCCCGTGCCGAGGTTCGGTTCGAGACCGTCCCGCGTGACGCCCTTCAGCCGGTCGGGGTCCTCGCAGACGACCGAGCCGCCGAAGATGCCGGCGGCCTTCGGGTCGGCGACCGGCGGCTGCACGATCAGGCTGTCGTTCTCGCCGGCGTCGCCGAACGGGCCCTCGAGGCGCAGGCGCGCGAAGGTCGCGTTGAACCGCTCGGCGTCGAAGCCGCCGGACTTGCCGTCGTCGAGCGGCCTGCAGCCCTTGTGCCTGGCGGTCTCGCCCCACGCGTCACCGGTGCCCGAGGCCGGCGGCAGGCCGATGACGACGATGTCGACCTCGGAGACGTGCGGGCTGATCCGCGACCGCTTGCGCTGGGGGGTGTTGACCCGCCGGCCGTTCACGCGCACCTGCGCGCCGAGCGCCCTGTCCATCTTTCCCGGGGGCATGTCCCGCTCGGAGGTGTTCGAGCGCGAGACCGCCATCGACAGGCCGTCAAAGCCGGTCAGCGCCCCGGTGATGTGGATCGCGCCGTTCGACACGCAGGGGTCCCGCCCGGACTTCGGCATCGCCCGCGCGGCGCCGGTGATGTCGGGCTGGCTCGCGCCGAACCCCTGGCAGGACGCCTGCAAGCCGCCGCCGGTGTCCAGCGCTTCCACGATGGGCGCCGGAGCGCCGAGCCGGTAGGCAAGCTCATCCGCCGCAGCCCGGCTGCAGGGGAACAGGGTCGAGAAGCCGAAGACCCGGAACCGGTCGCAGGGCGCCGCGGCCGTCCCAGCGAGGGCGACGGCGGCTTGGACCGCAACCGGCGTTTTCATGGAAATCATGCTAGCCCCTGTCACTCCTGAGTCGGGCCGACAGCGCAGCACCTACGGGTAGCGGCGGCCGATGACAGCCGTGCCCCAGAAGGATGACGATCGCATGACATCCGGCGCGAAGGCGCCCGGCCCCGCAGCGCGCGGCCGCAAAGCCTGCACGCACGCGGCGCCGGCATCCGGGGCCGGCCGCAAGCGAGGGCCGGCGGCGACCCGCGGGCCGCGCCTTCGCCCGCAGGCCGGCCCGCGGCGGGCGGGCCGCGCCCGGATCGCGGCGGCGATGATGCCACGGGTCGGCCACGCCCTCGCGGATCGTCGCGGCGCGGTCGCGGCGTCCGCCTCGCCGCGCGTCCGTTCCGCAGACCTTTGATGTCAGCGGCGGGCCCGGCGGCGCCGGCGGCCGTTGCCCCGGGTGCGCGACGGCCCCGGCCCGTGCCGGTCGTCGTCGTCGCTCTGGTCGTCGCGGCCGTCGTCGTGGTCGTCGTCAGCCCGGGCAGCGCCCGCGCCCGTGATCGTCGGCGTGTTACAGGCCGCGCCCGCCGGGCGCTGGCCGCTGCCCCCGACCCTGATGCCGCCGCAAGCCCGACCCGACGGGGGACCGCCGCATCACCCGACCGACCGCAGCGGGCGACCCCGTTGACAGCCCTTGCAGATGGCGAGTTGCCTGCGGCGGCCGCCCTGGCGGGGCGCATCGCGGCGGATGCGGCGCTTGCGGCCCGCTTCGCCCGGTTCGCCGCAACCTGAGCGCTGGAGCGTGCGGCCTTCGATCCGGGCGCGATGCCCGACCGGCGGGCGGCCGCGGTGCTGGCCGGCGGCGACACCGGGCCCGGCCTGTACCGGCTGATCGGGCTTCGGGGCGCGCGCGCCGTCGTCTGCCCGGGCATGGGCCGGTGGGCCGCCGCGCTCGAGGTCGCATCCGGGGGGCGGAACGCCACCTTCCCGCCTCCGACCTCGCCACCGCGCCGATCGACCGGCTGGTCGACGCCGTGGCCGCGGGCGCCCTGCTCACCCCGGCGGCGGAGGCGCTGCGCCCGGGTCGCTGACCTGCGGGCGGCCACGGGTCGCGGCGCGGCCCCTTCAAGCGGCGCGACCGGGCGCGTATCCTGCCCGCTGCAGCCAGGGAACCGAGTCGTGCCCGAGCCGAGGCCAGGCAGCCGCGTCGCAGAAAAGGCGGCCCGCCCGGCGCCGTCCCGTGGGCATCGCTGCGCCACAGGACAGCCCATGCCCCGCAACCGCCTGAGCCTTGCCCTTCTTGCCATCGCCCTTGCCGGGCTGCTCTCGGGCCTGGCCCTGAGCCTTGCGGGCCGGGCCGCCACCGCGACGCTGGCCCTTGCGGCAGGGGTGCTGCCGGTGCTGGCGGCGCTGGCGGTCGAGATCGTGCGACGCCTTCGGCAGGGCGACGTCGGGCTCGACATCGTGGCCGCCCTGTCCATGTCGGCCGCGCTGCTGTTCGGCGAAACCCTTGCGGCGGCGGTCGTCGCCCTGATGTATTCCGGCGGGACCTTCCTCGAGCGCTATGCCGAGGGCCGCGCCGGGCGCGAGATGCGCGACCTGCTGGCGCGGGTGCCGCGCACGGTCACGCGCCACCGCAACGGCGCGCTGGACGAGGTGCCGCTGGACGACATCGCGCCGGGCGACCTGCTGCTGGTGCGGCAGGGCGACGTGGCGCCCGTGGACGGCACCGTCGAAAGCGACCGCGCCCTTCTCGACCTGTCGGCGCTGACGGGCGAATCCCTGCCCGTGCGGCGGGAGCGCGGGCAGGAGGTGCCGAGCGGCGCGACCAACGCGGGCGACGCCTTCGACCTGCGCGCGACCCGGCCCGCGGGCGAGAGCACCTATGCCGGGATCGTCCGGCTGGTCGAGGCGGCGCAGAGGTCGAAGGCGCCCATGGCCCGGCTGGCCGACCGCTGGTCGCTGCTGTTCGTGGTCGTCGCGGTCGCCCTTGCCGCCGCGGCCTGGTGGTTCAGCGGCGATCCGGTCCGCGCGGTGGCGGTGCTCGTCGTGGCCACGCCCTGCCCGCTGATCCTCGCGGTCCCGGTGGCCCTGGTGGCCGGGCTGTCGCGCGCGGCCCGTTTCGGCGTTCTGATCAAGGGGGCCAGACCGCTGGAAGCGCTGGCACGGATCCGCACGCTGATCCTCGACAAGACCGGCACGCTGACCGACGGGCGCCCGCAGATCCTGTCGATCGAGGCCACCGGCGGGATGTCGCGCGATGCCGTGCTGCAGTTCGCCGCCGCCCTCGAGCAGGCGTCGAAGCACCCCATCGCGCAGGCCATCGTCGCCGCCGCGCAGGCCCGCGGGATGGCCCTGCCCGTCCCCGAGGCGGTGACCGAGACACCCGGCGAGGGGCTGGCGGGCACCGTCGACGGCCGCCGGGTGGTGGTGGGCGGGCCCGCGTTCGTCGCGGGGCGGACCGGCGCGCCCGCAGCCGCCGCCGCAGCAGCCGCCGCCACAACGCCCGACACCGCGGCGGCCGACACCGGGGCGGCCGACACCGGGGCGGTTCTGGTGGCCCTCGCCGTGGACGGGCAGCTTCAGGGCCACCTCGTGATGGCCGATGCGCTGCGCTCGGGCACGTCCGAGCTGCTCGCCGGGCTGCGCTGCCTCGGGATCGGCCGCATCCTGCTCGCGACCGGCGACCGCCGCTCCGTGGCCGAGGCGGTCACAAGGGGCCTCGGCCTCGACGCCGTCCGGGCCGGGCTGACGCCCGACCAGAAGGTGCGCCTCGTCCGGTGCGAGCGCAAGAACGGCCCCGTGATGATGGTGGGCGACGGGGTGAACGATGCCCCCGCCCTGGCCGCGGCCGATGTCGGGGTTGCCATGGGCGCGCGCGGCGCCGCGGCCTCGGCCGAGGCCGCCGATGTCGTGCTGCTGGTCGATCGCCTCGACCCGCTGCTGCCGGGGATCGAAGTGGCGCAGCGGACGCGCCGGATCGCCGTCGGCAGCGTGGTGGCCGGGATCGGACTGTCGGTTGCCGGCATGATCGCGGCGGCGCTTGGCCATCTTGCGCCCGTCGAGGGCGCACTGCTGCAAGAGGCGATCGACATCGCCGTGATCCTGAACGCCCTGCGCGCGCTTCGGATCGAGCCGCGGGTGGCCAAGCTCGCGGCGCCCGCCCCCGCCTAGGCCACGACGGCCGCCGAGGCGATCGCCCAGGATGCGGCAGGCCGTCCGCGGACGGCGGCAGCGCGCGCGCCGGCCGTTGCGCGGCCGGCGGGCCACCGCGGTCGGGCGATGGTCCGCCGTCGTCCCGGGGTTCACGCGGCGCAGCCTGTCCCGGACCCGATCGGTCGGCGACCGCGCGCGACCTGCCGACCCGCCTGCAGGGGGGTGCCGCGGGGCCCTTCGTCGGCAGCACCGGCGCCGCCCGGGCCGGCGCGCCGCCGCCGGCCCCTTGCTCCCGCGCCGGCCTGCTCCTATCCAGCCCGAACGCCCTGTCCCCGGCCCGGAGAGCCCGATGAACCCGCTCCACGACGCGCTGTTCGCCCCGCTCGCGGGGCGCGACCGGCCGCTCCTGATCCTGCCCGACGGGGCCGAGGTGTCGGGCGCGGCCTTTCTTGGCATGCTTGCCCGGGCAGCGGATGCGCTGGAGGCGCTCGGCGTGGCGCCGGGCGACCGGGTGGCGGTGCAGCTGGCCAAGTCGGTCGCGGGGCTCGCCCTGTGGGGCGCGGCCGTCGCCCGGGGGGCGGTGTTCCTGCCCTTGAACACCGCCTACACGCCGGACGAGGTCGGCTATTTCGCCGGCAACGCCGAGCCGCGCCTGCTCTTGTGCGAGCCTGCGCGCGCCGCGGCCCTGGCGCCGGTGGCGGCCGCGGCGGGTGCGCGGCTCGAGACGCTCGATGCCGCGGGCGGCGGCAGCTTCGGCGCGCTGGCGGCGGCGCAGCCGGGCAGCGGGCGGGTCGTGCCGCGGGGCCCGCAGGATCTCGCGGCGCTGCTCTACACCTCGGGCACCACGGGGCGGGCGAAGGGGGCGATGCTGACGCAGGACAACCTTCTGTCCAACGCCCGCGTCCTCGCCGATCTCTGGCGCTTCGGGCCCGACGACGTGCTGCTGCATGCCCTGCCGGTGTTCCACACCCACGGGCTGTTCGTGGCCACCCATGTCGCGCTGCTGAGCGGGGGCGCGATGCTCTGGCTGCCCGGCTTCGATGCCGCCGAGGTGCTGCGGCTGATGCCCCGCGCCACGGCGATGATGGGCGTGCCCACCTTCTACACCCGCCTGCTGGCCGAACCCGGCCTGACCCGGGCTGCGACGGCGCACATGCGCCTCTTCGTCTCGGGCTCGGCGCCCCTGCTCGAGGCGACCCATGCCGCCTTTCTCGACCGCACCGGCCATGCCATCCTCGAACGCTACGGCATGACCGAGACGAATATGATCGCCTCGAACCCCTACGCGGGCCAGCGGCGGGCGGGCACGGTGGGCCTGCCCCTGCCCGGGGTCGAGCTGCGGCTGACCGACCCCGCGACGGGCGCAGCCGTGCCGCCCGGCGCGACCGGCATGATCGAGGTGCGCGGGCCCAACGTCTTCGCCGGCTACTGGCGGATGCCCGACAGGACCGCCGAGGACATGCGCGCCGACGGCTTCTTCGTGACCGGCGACCTCGGGCGCATCGACGCCGACGGCTATCTCGCCATCGTCGGGCGCGCGAAGGACCTCGTCATCTCGGGCGGCCTCAACGTCTATCCCCGGGAGGTCGAGCTCGCGCTCGACGCGCTGCCGGGCGTGGCCGAAAGCGCGGTGGTGGGCGTGCCCCACCCCGATTTCGGCGAGGCGGTGCTGGCCTTCGTCGTCCCCGCCCCGGGGGCAGCGCCCGATCCCGCGGCGCTGCTGGCCGCCCTGCGCGGCCGGCTTGCCGCCTTCAAGCTGCCCAAGGCCGTCCTCGTCGTTCCCGACCTGCCGCGCAACGCCATGGGCAAGGTGCAGAAGGCCGTGCTGCGGGCCGCCGAGGCCGCGCGCTTCACGGCGGCCGGCTGAGCCCGCGCCGAAGGCGCCCCGAGCCCGAGCCCCGGAGGGGCGAAGCGAGAGGAAGGCCGCCGCGCCGAAGGCGCGTCCGCTGCCTCTGCCGACCGCGCAGGCCGCGCCGGCGGACGGCGCCGGGCGCGCGGACGGACCCGCAGGCGGACCCGCGGGCGGCGGCGCAGGCCGGCGCGCAGGCGGCCGCCCGGCCGGGCGTCAGGCAAAGACCACGCCGTCGGCCAGCTTGCGCGCCGTGCTCACCACGGCCGCCCCCGCCGCCCCTCCGTCCCCCGGGGCGCGACGGACGAGCACGGTAAGCGCGCCGCCGGGGTGCTCGACGGCCAGCGCCATCGGGTCGCCCTCGGGCAGGCGCGCCGCGCGCACGGCCGGGCCCGCGGGCAGCAGGCAGGCGCCGGCGACGGTGACCGCGCCGAGCACGCCGATCGCCCGGTGGCAGACATGGGGGATGAAGCTGCGGGTGGCGATGGCGCCGCGCCGCGCGGGCGGGCTGACCAGCACCATCTTGGGCACCGAGGCCCGCGCCACAGCGCCCGGGGTCATCATCGGCCCGGCCTTCAACCGGATCGCCTCGAGCCGCGCCCGCAGGGGGGCGCTGGCGTCCAGCGCCTCGGGCGGCTCGTCGCCCCGCAGCCCGAAGTCGGCCGCGGCCATGATGACCGAGGGCATGCCGTCGTCGATCAGCGTGCAGGTGATGCCGTCGATGAGGTCCTCGGCCCGCTTGGTGGGCAGCAGCGCCCCGCAGGAGGATCCCGCGGTGCCCCGGAAGGCGATGGCCACCGGCGCGGCGGTGCCCGGCACCCCGTCGTTCCGTGCCGTGCCGGCGTAGGTGACGCGACCGCCCGGGGTCTGCACCGTCTGCACCGCGATCCGGCCGGTGTTGGTGTTGCGCACCCGCACCTCGGTGGTGCCGTCGCGGGCCACCACCAGCCCGCGCTCGATGGCGAAGGGGCCGACGCCGGCCAGGATGTTGCCGCAGGTCTGCGCGTCCGAGACGAGCGGCTTGTCCACGAAGACCTGGTAGAAGGGATCGTCCACATCCGCGCCCGGGTCGGGCGAGGGCGAGATGACCGCGACCTTCGAGGTCAGCGGGTCGCCGCCCCCCATCCCATCGATCCGGCGCGGGTCGGGCAAGCCCATGACCCGCAGGAAGAACGCCGCGCGCGGCAGGGTCGGCGGGGATGTCGCCGGCCGGGGAATAGCCCCCCCTTCGAGGTGCCGCCGCGCATCCACATGACGCGCACGCCGTCGGCGTCAGACATATTTCAGCCCCTTCGCCGCCGGCTTGGCGCGCATGCCGTAGAGGTCGAGACCCAGCTCGCCCGCCGCCGGCCGCGCGCGCTTCTCCTCCTCGCTGGCAAGGCGCGCCTCGGCGGCCTTCAGCACAGGGGCAGCGGCGGCCCGCGGCACGACGCACCCCCCGTCGTCGTCGGCCACCACCACGTCGCCCGGGTTCACCAGCGCGCCGGCGCAGACGATCGGCACGTTGACCGAGCCCAGCGTCGCCTTCACCGTGCCCCGGGCGCCGACCGAGCGCGACCAGACGGGAAAGCCCATCCGCGTCAGGTCGCGCGGGCCGCGGGGAAAGACCGACTGGAACGCCTCACCATGGCTCGCCTCGCGCCCGCCCGCCTGCCCGCCCGAGTTGCGGCGGAACCGGTTGGCGCGAATCGCAGCGACCTGGGTGTCTTGGGCCCACAGGTGCTCCTGCCCCGCCGTGCATGCGATCGCGGCGCGCTTCTGCTCCCACACTTCCGCGATGTCGAGGATCGTGTCGGGCTTCCAGCCGCGTTGCTCGGGCTGGTGCGGCTTGAACAGGTAGAGCTGCGGCGCGCCCAGAACCCTTTGCTCCGGGATGTGCCCCCAGGCCCGCGCGGTCGAGCGGCATTCGAGCGCCACGCGCGTGGCATGAGGCCGGTCGGGAGTGTAGGGGTCCTCGAGGGAATGCGACAGGATGAAGGCGGGCTGCACCTGCCGGATCACCTCGACGAGGCGGAAGCGCGCCGCGCGGCCCATCTCGAGCGGATAGTCCCCGAGGTCGAAGAAGCGGATGTCATGGGCGTTCAGCGCCGCCGCCGCCCGCCCGGCCTCGGCGCGGCGCGCCGCCTCAACCCGCTCCCGCGTCATGCCGGCTCCTGCCGGAGCTTGGCGCTCTCGCCGCGCTCGCCGAAGGCGAGGCAGACGATGGTGACCGCATCGCCCTTCTTCGCATGCAGGGCGATGGCGCCGCAGCGGCGCCAGACGAAATCGGCGGAATGGGCGCTGACGACCCGCGCGGAGAGGTTCGCCATGGGCGTTGCCGCGACGGGTGCCCGGCACGCGGGGCGTGCCCTGGCTGTGGAAGGTTCCGGTGGGGCTCGCGCCCCGGACCTCGCCCGCTGACCGCCCGGCCTCGGTGCGGACGGCGGGCGCGCCGTCGGGCGCCGGACTCCGGCGCGCGCCGGCAGCGGCCGGCCCGGCGCGACGGCCCGCGGAGACCCGGCGAGGGAGGATGGCGCCGCCCTCGATCGCAGGCCGCTGCGGCCCGGTCCCGGCCGGCACGCCGATCGGCGGGACGACGCCGGCCGCGCGCGGGATGTCCCCGCGCCGGCCTGCGGCCCGGATGACGCGGTGCCGCCGGTCGCGGCCGCGGCCGGGGTTTTCGGGGCGCGCGCGGGCCGCTGCCGGAGCCTGCCCGGGCCGCGCGCCGCCCCAGCGCCGGGCGGTCCCTCCGGCCCCCTGCTTGCCCGACGGCATCATCGATCCGGCGCGGCAACGCCAGTCCCCGCCGGCGATGCGCCGACCATCGGGTCGCGCCGGCCCGACGGCCCCGCGCACCGGCCGCGACACGGGGCGGGCCCGGATGATGACGCGCGCCCCCCTTGGGGGGTGCCCGTCCACCCGGCGCAAGGCGGCGCCGCGCCCAAGGTCGTGCCGCACATCGCGCCGATCCGAACCGTCGTCGGGCGGCCCGGCCTGCCCCGCTGGCCGGCGGCCGGGTTCCCGATGTCGGCACGGCCGCCGGGGGTGCGCGAAACGGACGGCCGGGGCAGAGCAACGCCCCCGGGGCCCGCCTCCCGCCCGCCCACCCCGGCAGGCCCCGGGGGCGTGGCGGGCTTGCGCCCGCCGTGCGGCCGTGCACCGGCCCCCTCGCCCCGGGCGGACCGCCGTGCACCCTTCGCCGCAAGGGGGGCGACCGGCGGCGTGCCGCGCCTCAGGCGGCGCGGCGCGGGGCAGACGCACGGGCGGGGCGGCGCGGGCGGGCCGGGCGCGCGGCGGCGGCGGGCTGGCCCTTGGCCTGTGCCGCAGCCGGGGCGGCGCCGGCCCAGGGCGCCCCGCCGACCACCGGGATGCGCAGGCCCATCGCCTTCTCGATGGCGCGCAGCTCGTCCATCTCGGCCGGGGCGCAGAAGGCGACGGCGCGGCCGTCGGCCCCGGCGCGGGCGGTGCGACCGATGCGGTGGACGTAGGTTTCGGGGACGTTCGGCAGGTCGTAGTTGAAGACGTGCCGGACCCCGGGAATGTCGAGCCCGCGCGCGGCAACGTCGGTGGCCACCAGCACCTTCAGCTCGCCCGCGCGGAATGCCGCGAGCGCGCGGTCGCGCTGTCCCTGGCTCTTGTTGCCGTGGATCGAGCCGGCGGCGAACCCCCAGCTTTCGAGCAGCTTCATCAGCTTCTCGGCGCCGTGCTTGGTTCGCGCGAAGACCAGCGCCAGCTCGGACCGGTGCGCCGCGAGGTAGCTTTCGAGCAGCCGCGCCTTGTCCCCCTGGGGGACGAAATGCACGCCCTGCTCGACCCGGTCGGCCGCCCTGCCGGGTGGCGCCACCTCGATGCAGACCGGGTCGCGCAGATAGGCCGCGGCGATCTCGGCCATCAGTTTCGGCATGGTGGCCGAGAACAGCAGCGTCTGGCGGCCGTGCGGCAGCATCCGCGCGATCCGGCGCAGGGCGTGGATGAAGCCGAGGTCGAGCATCTGGTCAGCCTCGTCGAGCACCAGGAAGCGCGTGTGCGCGAGGCTGACCGTCCCGCGGTCGAGGTGGTCGATCAGCCGGCCGGGGGTGGCGACAAGGATGTCGGTGCCCTTCGCCAGCCGCTCGGACTGGGCGTGGACCGAGGCGCCGCCCACGACAAGGCCGATCCTGACCGGGGTGCCGCGGGTCAGCGTGCCCAGCGTGCTTTCGATCTGGCGCGCCAGCTCGCGCGTCGGGGCAAGGACCAGGGCGTGGACCGCCTTCGGCGCCGGGCGGTTGCGCTGGGCCGAGAGGAGATGGACGACGGGCAGGCCGAAGGCCAGCGTCTTGCCGGTGCCGGTCTGGGCCAGGCCCATCACGTCGCGGCCGGCCAAGACCTCGGGGATGGCCCGCGACTGGATCGGGGTGGGGGTGGTGTGGCCCTGCTCGGCGATCCGCTGCAGGAGGCGCGGCGCAAGGCCGAAGCTGTCGAAATGGGTCAAGGGTCAGGCTTTCATGGGGCGCCGCGCCTCGGCGCGGCAGGTCAGGTGGCGCCCGGGCCGCAGCTGCAGCGACGGGCGGACGGCGGTTCGAGGCGGCCGGAACCCCGCAGGACGGGCCGGATGCCCGCCATGCCGTCCGGCCGATAGCCCCCCGCGTGATCTGGGAACCTGGCTGTCGGGCCGCTGGCCCTGCCCCCGCCGGCCGCGCGGGGCGGCACCCCGCTCACGCGGCGGGGGCAGGGGGTGGTCGTGACATCGGGGCATTGCCGCGGGATGTCAAGGACCGCGACGCGCGCCGCCGTGCCGGTCGGGGCCGCAGGCGCCGGTCAGGGCGCGGGACCGGGCGGCGCCGCGGGCACCGCGCGGGGGCCGAGCAGGTTCAGCAGATTGCCCGCGAAGATCAGCGCCGCACCGAGAAAGACCGCGGCCACAACCGGCTCGTCGTAAAGCAGGGCTCCGACGGCTGCGATCACCGGCAGGCGCAGGAAGTCCATCGGCCCGACCAGCGTTGCCGGCGCGTGGGACAGCGCCGAGGTCAGCGCGAAATGCCCCGACAGCCCGGTGATGCCCACGATCACGAGCCAGGGCAGCACCTGCGCGCTGGGCAGCGGAATGCCGCCCGGGGCGCCCAGGACCAGCCCCATCAGCCCCTGGCTGACCGTCATCCAGAACAGCACGCACAGCACGCTGTCATGGGCCATCAGCCTGCGGGTGTAGATCATGTTCATCGCGAATCCGACGGCCGAGAGCAGCCCCGCCGCGTGCCCCCAGCCCACCGGCGCTGCCCCCGGCTGAGCCACGACCAGCACGCCCGCGAAGCCGAGCGCGGCCGCGAGCGCCTTGCGCGCGGTGAAGCGCTCGCCCAGCAGGAAGGGCGCCAGCAGCACCACCCAGACCGGGCTGGTGAACTCCAGCGCCACCAGCTGCGCAAGCGGGATCGCGGTGAGCGCCCAGAACCACAGGTTCTGCCCGGCGAAGTGGAAGAGGTTGCGCCGCAGGTGCAACCCCGGCACCGCGCTGCGCAGCTGCGCCAGGCCGCGGTCCGACCGCAGGACGAGCGCGAGGACGACGCACAGGCCGATGCCCGACCGCCAGGCCATCAGCTCGAAGCTGTTCATCTCGGTCTGCACCTCGCGCCCGGCGACCGCCATCAGGGTGAACGAGGCGATCGTCCCGCACATCCAGAGCGCGGCGAGCAGCGGGCGGGGCTGGCTGGTCATGGGATGGACCCTGTGGCGCATCGTGCGGCCCCGCTCGTTTCGCGCGCAGGGCGGGGGAAGTAAAGCCGCCCGCTGCGGGCGAACCGGCAGGACGGGGGGGCGTGCCGGCCGTGCCGCCGCCGCCGCCAGGCCTGCCCGGCACGGCCGAGGGACCGGAACGGCACGGTGCTCGGCCTCTCTGGAGCGTCGGTGCTTTCGCGCCGCCCGGCCAGCGTTTACCGTCTCCGCCGGCGACAGGGAGCGAATCGGTCATGCAGCGCTACGAGTACAAGGTGGTTCCCGCGCCCTTCCGCGCGGCCAAGGTGAAGGGCCTCAAGACCGCTGCCGAGCGCTTTGCCCACGCCCTTGCCGAGGTCATGAACGCCCTCGGGCGCGACGGGTGGGAGTATCTGCGGACCGACACGCTGCCCTGCGAGGAGAAGGCGGGCCTGCTGTCGAAGGCCCGGACCGCAACGCATCACATGCTCGTGTTCCGCCGGTCCCTCGCCACGCCCGCCGTCGTGACCCCGCGGGATGCGGCGGCCGCACCCGACCTGCCCCCTCCGACGCCGGCGGCGGCCGCGGACCCGGCCTCGCCGCGCCCGGCGCCCACGCTGAGCGTGGTTGCACAGGCGGTGGAGGCCGCGCCGCGCGACGCCATGCGCCTTGTCGCCGTTCCGCCGCGCGACGGGGCCCCGCCGGGCCTGTTGCCCCGTCTCGGCGGGGCCACCGGCAAGGGCCTGTTCCGGACGGCGCCCAAGCCCGAGGCGCCCAGGGCAGAGTGAGGGGGCCGTCGGGCCGCGCGCTCAGCCCGCCCGCACCGAGAGCGCCAGCGCGTGAATCCGCCGCACCAGGTCGGGGCCGAGCGCGGCGTGGATCGCCCGGTGTTGCGCGATTCGCGTCATGCCCGCGAAGGCGGGGGCGACGATGGCCACGCGGAAATGCGTCTCGCCCCCCTCGCGCCAGCCGGCGTGCCCGCGGTGCGCCTCGCTCTCGTCCACGACCTCCAGCGCCTGCGGGGCAAAGCTTGCCTCGAGCCGTGTCCTGATCTCGTCAGCGACCGTCATTTCGCGTGGCACCCCTTTTCCATTCTTCCGGATACCCTAAAGTTTCGCGTCCGAGTCGAGAAGGGTCTGCGGCATGCGCAAGGGTTCGCCGTTCGATTTCGACATCCGTGTCTCTGCAGACAAGAAGCGCCGCACCCGCGGGCGCCGCACCGCGACCGGCGCGATCGAGGGGATCGACCGGCCCTGCGACCACCCGGGCTGCACCGCCCGCGGCGAGTTCCGCGCCCCGCGCGCGCCCGACCAGCTGGAAGAATGGCTGTGGTTCTGCAAGGACCACATCCGCGAGTACAACCTGAAGTGGAACTTCTTCGCCGGCCAGACCGAAGAGGAGTTCCAACGGCTGGTCGACCGCGACCGCGTCTGGGGCCGGGCGACGCGCCCCTTCGGCCATCGCGAGGAGCCGCGCGCCTGGCACCGGCTTGCCTCGGATGACCCGCACGAGGTGCTGGGCGCCACGGCCGCGACCGGCCGGAGCGGCGCCGGAGCGCGCCGCCTGCCGTCGACCGAACGCCGCGCGCTCGAGATCCTCGACGCGCGCGAGCACTGGACGCGCGCCGAGATCCGCAAGCAGTACAAGAGCCTGGTCAAGGATCTCCACCCCGACCTCAACGGCGGCAACCGCGACGACGAGGACCGCCTGCAAGAGGTCGTCTGGGCCTGGGACCAGATCAAGGAAAGCCGCAACTTCCGCGACTGACGGCAGCCGCGCCGCGGCGGCCCCTTGGGCCGCGGGCGCGATCGGGCCGGGGCGCGTCGCTTTCGTCCGAGGGTGGTGCAGCGATGGGACTTCGGCAGACAGCGGAACGGCTGGACCGCCTGCGGCGCGCGGCGCGGCAGGCGCTGTCGCGCGCCCTCTGGTGGGTCTGGCTTCGGCAGCGCAGGCCCGGGCCGGCCGCGGCCGGGCCCGGGGCATGCGCGGCGCGAGCAGGGGCCGCGACGGCGACGGCGGGGGTGCCGACGCTTGGCGTGATGGCGATGATGCGCAACGAGGCGCCCTACATCCTCGAATGGATCGCGCACCACCGGCTGGTCGGGGTCAGCCGGTTCTACATCGCCGACAACGGCTCGGACGACGGGCTCGGCAGCATTCTTGCGGCCCTCGACCGGGCGGGCGTGGTCCGCCGCATCGACTTTCCCGGAACCCCGGGCACCCCGCCGCAGAAGCACGGCCATCGCGCGCTGATCCTGGCGGCCGGGACCGAGGTCGACTGGCTCGCCGCGATCGACGCCGACGAGTTCATCGAGCCGCGGGCCGGGTACCGGCGGGCGACCGACTGGTTGCAGACCCTGCCGGCCGAGGTCGGCGGCGTGGCGATGAACTGGGCCTGCTACGGCTCGGCCGGCCGCAACGCGCCGGGCGAGGGGCTGGTCGCGGAGCGGTTTCCCCGCCGCGGCCACGATGCCCGCGCCCCGAACCGGCACTACAAGATGATCGTCCGGCCGGCCTGCATACGGCGGATGATCAGCCCCCATCACCTCGAACTCGCGGAGGGCTTCGCCATCGTCGACAGCAACGGCAACCCCCTTGCGGAAGCCGGGCGCAAGGCCTCCGGGCGGTCGCGCGCCTGCGTCTGGGGTGCGCTGCGGCTGCGCCACTATGCGGTCAAGTCGCGCTCGGAGTTCTTCTTCCGCAAGCTGCCGCTGCGGCGGACGACCTCGGGCGAGCTCAGGTCGCCCGGCTACTTCGCCGCCCATGACTTCAACGAGGTGCCCGACCCCTTCCCCGGGCCCCATCTCGAGGCGCTGAAAGCCGAGGTGGAGCGCCTGCGCGCCCTGCTGTCCGACCTGCCCGAACCGCTGCGCCACCCCGAGCGGATGCTCGCGGCGCTGCCGGTGGTCGACCCGCAGGCGCTGGATGCCGCCGTCGCCGCGGGCGATCCGGCGCTGATCCCGCGGTGAGGGCGGGGCCGCGGCCCCTTGCATGGCCCGGCGTTCTGTTCCAGAGAAGGATCCGCGGCCGCGGGCCGCGCGGGCGGGCGTTCGGACGGGCGGCAGGGCGATGGCGGACGGGATGGCGACGGCAGCGAAACCGACCGAGGACGTTTCGGTCCGCGAGGTGTTCGGCATCGACAGCGACATGAAGGTGAAAGCCTTCGCCGAGCCGACCGACCGCGTCCCGGCCTTCGACCCGACCTACAAGTTCGACCCCGACACCACCCTTGCGATCCTTGCAGGCTTTGCCTACAACCGACGGGTGATGATCCAGGGCTACCACGGCACCGGCAAGTCCACCCACATCGAGCAGGTGGCCGCGCGGCTCAACTGGCCTTGCGTGCGGGTCAACCTCGACAGCCACATCAGCCGCATCGACCTGATCGGCAAGGATGCGATCAAGCTGGTGGACGGCAAGCAGGTGACGGTGTTCCAGGAGGGGATCCTGCCCTGGGCGCTGCGCAACCCCTGCGCCATCGTGTTCGACGAATACGACGCCGGCCGGGCCGACGTGATGTTCGTCATCCAGCGCGTGCTCGAGGCCGACGGCAAGCTCACGCTGCTCGACCAGAACGAGGTCATCACGCCGCACCCCTACTTCCGGCTGTTCGCCACCGCCAACACCGTGGGGCTGGGCGACACCACGGGGCTTTACCACGGCACGCAGCAGATCAACCAGGGCCAGATGGACCGATGGAGCCTTGTGGCCACGCTCAATTACCTCAGCCACGACGCCGAGGCGGCGATCGTGCTGGCCAAGAACCCCGCCTACAACACCGCGGCCGGGCGCAAGACGATCAGCCAGATGGTCACGGTCGCCGACATGACGCGCACGGCCTTCATGAACGGCGATCTCTCGACCGTGATGTCGCCGCGCACGGTGATCGCCTGGGCCGAGAACGCGCGCATCTTCCGCTCGGTGGGCTATGCCTTCCGGCTCAGCTTCCTCAACAAGTGCGACGAGCTCGAGCGGGCGACCGTGGCCGAGTTCTACCAGCGCTGCTTCGGCGAGGAACTGCCCGAAAGCGCGGTGTCGATGACGCTGGGATGAGGCCCGCCGCGGCAGTCCGGGCGCGGGGCACGCCCCCGACGGCGGCAGGCACGCGAGCGGTCTGCGCCGCAAGGCCTGCGCCCGTGGGCCTGCGCCGATGAGCCTGCGCCGATGAGCAAGCGCCCCGAGCTCAACCCCGCCGACCCCTTCAAGAAGGCCCTCGCCGAGGCGACCAAGACGCTGGCCGAGGATGGCGATCTGACCGTGACCTTCTCGGTCGATCCGCCGGGGATGTCGAAGGACGGCATCCGCCTGCCGCAGGTCAGCCGTCGGATGACGCGCGACGAGGTGCTGCTGGCCCGCGGCACCGCCGACGGCTTCGCGCTGCGCCGCCGCTACCACGATGCTGCGACGCATGCCCGCTATCAGCCGCAGGGCCCGATGGCGCGCGACCTCTACGAGGCGATGGAGACCGCCCGCTGCGAGGCGCTGGGGGCGCGCGACATGCCCGGCACCGCGGTCAACATCGACGCGCGCATCGCGCAGGAGGCCGACCGGAAAGGCTATGCCCATCTGAAGGAGGCCGCCGACGCGCCGCTGCCGCTGGCGGCGGGGTATCTGGTGCGCACGCTGGCCACGGGGCGGCCGCTGCCGCGCGGCGCCGACCGCGTTCTGGCGCTGTGGCGCGCCGTTCTCGATGCGCAGGCGGGCGGCACGCTGCAGGGGCTTGATGCCGCGCTGGCCGACCAGGCGGCCTTTGCCCGCCTGACGCGCCGGGTGATCGAGGATCTGGGCTTCGGCGACCAGCTGGGCGACGACCCCGACCGTCCGGACGAGGACAGCGACGAGACCAGCGCGACCGACGCGGACGACAGCCCCGACCAGACCGGCGACGACCGGCAGGACGGCGACGAGGGCGACGACCGGGACGACCGGGACGCGACGCAGGACGACCCGACGAAGGCGCAGGTCGCCATGGACGAGGCGGCCGACATGGACAAGGCCGACGACGCCGAGATGGCCGAGGCCGAGGCGCCGTTCGAGCCGCCGCCGCCGCCGCCCCATTCCGAGGCCGATCCGGGCTACAAGGTGTTCCTGACCGCCTTCGACGAGGAGGTGCGCGCCGAAGATCTGGCCGAGCCGGCCGAGCTCGAGCGGCTGCGCGCCTATCTCGACCAGCAGCTCGAGCCGGTGAAGGGTGCCGTGGGGCGGCTGGCGAACAGGCTCCAGCGCCGGCTGCAGGCGCAGCAGGCGCGCAGCTGGCTGTTCGACCTGGAGGAGGGCTATCTCGACGCCGGCCGGCTGGCGCGGGTGGTGGCGAACCCCACCACGCCGCTGTCGTTCAAGATGGAGAAGGACACCGAGTTCCGCGACACCGTGGTGACGCTGCTGCTGGACAACTCGGGGTCCATGCGCGGCCGGCCGATCAGCATCGCCGCGATCTGCGCCGACGTGCTGGCCCGCACGCTCGAGCGCTGCCAGGTCAAGGTCGAGGTGCTGGGCTTCACCACCCGGGCCTGGAAGGGCGGGCAGAGCCGCGAGAAATGGCTGGCCGCAGGCCGGCCGCAGCAGCCCGGGCGGCTGAACGACCTGCGCCACATCGTCTACAAGCCCGCCGATGCACCCTGGCGGCGGGTGCGCGACAACCTCGGGCTGATGATGAAGGAGGGGCTCCTGAAGGAGAACATCGACGGCGAGGCGCTGGAATGGGCGCACCGCCGGCTGACCCGCCGCCCCGAGGCGCGCAAGATCCTGATGGTCATCTCCGACGGCGCCCCGGTGGACGACTCGACGCTGTCGGTCAACCCCGCCAACTATCTGGAGAAGCACCTGCGCGACGTGATCGCGATGATCGAGCGTCGGAAGCTTGTCGAGCTGATCGCCATCGGCATCGGCCATGACGTGACGCGCTACTACGCCCGGGCGGTGACGATCACCGATGCCGAGCAGCTTGCCGGCGCGATGACCGAACAGCTGGCGGCGCTGTTCGAGGCCGACCCGCGGGCGCGGGCCAAGGTCCTTGGACTCCGGCGCGTCGCGGCCGGCCGATAGACCGTGGCGGCGCGCCGCGCCGCCGCGCGCAACGCCCGCAGCCGAAGGCCGAAACGTAACCGCTCGTCCCGGCCGCCGGCGGCGCGCCCGCGACGGGGCTTTGCCCGAGCCCGGGGTTGGCTGCAGGTTTCGGGTTGCCTGGCGGCGCGCGGGCAGAAAAAACAGGGGGGCGCCGGTGCCCCGGGCGCCCCCCCAGACTGCAGGCCTGCGCCGACGGGCGGCCGCAGCCGCTGCCGGATCAGCGCGGGATCGAGAGATTCGTCGCCGATTGGCGGCCGTCGCGGCCGGTTTCCAGGTCGAACGTGACCTTCTGGCCATCGTTCAGGCCGCGCAGGCCGGCACGCTCGACGGCGGAGATGTGGACGAACACGTCCTTGCTGCCGCCATCGGGCTGAATGAAGCCGAAGCCCTTGGTGGCGTTGAACCATTTCACGGTGCCGGTGGCCATCGTGATGTCCCCTTGAAGTTGCTGCCCGCGGAAGTGCGGCAGCCCGGCTCAGTCGTGGCAGATCGAGTGACTGTGGCCGGAAGGTGGACAGCAGTTCGATAGCGTAACGTCGCATTCAGTATCTAACCCGAATTGCCGCGGCAAGGCAAGCCCCGGGCGCGGCCGGCCCCGTGCCTTGCCGCGCCGAAAGCCCCTGCCTCGGACACCCCGTGCGGCACCCGGCAGCCGCAGGCGCTGCGAAATCGCCGCGGGGCCGCGCCCGAGGCCCAGTCAGGCAATGGACGAAGGCCGGGCGAATGCCTATGATCGCCGGTCATGCCCTTGACTTGCCGGCCGGAAGTGGCACGGAACGGTCCGGGGGGCGCGCGGCGCGGCGAAGCGGAGAGAGAGGGAATGGCAACGACATCGGGTTCGGCCGCTCGGGGGCGCGTGGCCGGCCTTCTGCTCGCAGGGGTGCTGGCCGCGGGGGTCGGTGCACGGGCAGCAACCGGGCCCGCGGCAGGGATCGCCGAGGCGATCGACACGCATCTTGCGGCCGGCCGCGGCGCCGCCGCGCTGGCCGAGACCGAGCGGCTTGTGGCCGCGGTCTGGGCGGCGGTGCCGCTGGACTTCTCGGCCGTCGTCCTGGTGGATGCGCCGCCGGCGGGCTACGGGCTGTACCAGCCGCGTGCCAAGGGGCCTTTCCTGCCCGGCGAGCCGATCCGCATCTATGCCGAGCCGGTGGGCTTCGCCCATGGCCATGTCGGCGAGCTGCTCGAGATCGCCTTCGACGTCGATCTGGCGATCTTCGACGCCCGCGGCCGGCGGATCGCGGCGATTCCCGGCATCCAGTCGATGCGCTTCGCCTCGCGCCGCCCGATCCGCGAGTTTCCGGCCAGCATCACCTACGACTGGGCCGGCGCAGGGCCGGGGGCCTACCGGCTGGTCACGACCCTGCGCGACCGGCATTCGGGCAAGGCGGGCAGCTTCGAGCTGGACATCGAGATCGCCCCGCCCGCCGCCCAGCCCCCTGCGGCGCCCTGAGCGCGGGGCAGGGATGCGCGGCGGGTCAGGGCAGGGCCGGGCCGGCTGGCCCGTCGCCCGGGCCGGCGAACGCATCGGCCTGCTCGGCGGGTCGTTCGACCCGCCCCACGCCGGCCATGTCCGGCTGACGCAAGAGGCGCTGCGCCGGCTCGGGCTGGCCCGCATCTGGTGGCTCGTCAGCCCGGGCAATCCGTTGAAGGCCAGGCCCGCCGCGCCGCTCGACCGGCGCATCGCGGCGGCGCGGCGGCTGCTTGCGGACCATCCCCGCGTGATCGTCACCGATGTCGAGGCCCGGCTCGGCACCCGCTTCACCGCCGACACGCTGGCGCGGCTGGCCCGGGCCTATCCCGGCGTGCGCTTTGTCTGGCTGATGGGGGCCGACAATCTGGCGGGCTTCCATCGCTGGCAGCGCTGGACCGACATCGTGGCAGGCGTGCCCATCGCCGTTCTGGCGCGGCCGGGCAGCGGGCTGAAGGCGCTGGGCTCGCGCGCGGCGCGGCGCTTTGCGGGCGCGCGGCTGCCGGCGGCGGCGGCCCGCCGGCTGGGCCGGGCGCGGCCGCCGGCCTGGACCTACCTCACGATGCCGCTGTCGCCGCTGTCGTCCACGGCGCTCAGGAACCGCGGGGTGTGGCCCGCCGGGGACGGCGCCCCGCCCGGAACGCGGCTGTGACGGCCGGCGGCTTGCCCGCGGACGCCGGCTGCGGTTATCTGCTGTCCATGCAGTCGCGGCCACCTTCGTTCGATCGCCGCTGGGTTCTGGGTGCGCTCCTCGCGGGGGCCGCGACCCGGGCACTCGCCGATCCGCCGGCCACCTCGCCCCGGCCGCGTCCGCGCCCCCTGTCCGCCGCGGCGGCCCAGGCCGGGGCATCCGCCGTCGCCCCGCGCCCCGCGGTGCCGGCGGCGGCGGCGCTGATCGAGGCGGCGCGGCTGGGCGGGTCCGTCGCCTATGCGGTGGCCGATGCCCGCACGGGCGAGATGCTCGAGCTGCGCGATCCCGCCCTCGCCCTGCCCCCCGCGAGCGTGGCCAAGGCGATCACGGCGCTCTACGCGCTCGAGGCGCTGGGCGCGCAGCACCGCTTCCGCACCCAAGCCATCGCCACCGGTCCGGTCGAGGGCGGGCGGCTTGCGGGCGATCTGGTGCTCGTGGGCGGGGGCGATCCGGTGCTGACCACCGACACGCTGGGCGACATGGCCGCGGCGCTGGCAGCGGCGGGCCTGCGGGCGGTGGAGGGGCGCTTTCTGATCCATGCCGCGGCGCTGCCCTTCGTGCCGCAGATCGACCCCGCGCAGCCCGAGCATGTCGGCTACAACCCGGCCGTCTCGGGCCTCAACCTCAACCACAATCGGGTGCATTTCGAATGGCGGCGGGCGGGCGGGCAGTGGCAGGTCGCCGTGGACGCGCGCGGCGAACGCTTTCGCCCGGCGGTCGCCATGGCCGAGGTGCGCATCGTCCAGCGCGCGGCGCCGCTGTTCACCTTCGCCGCCGAGGCGGGGCGCGAGCGCTGGACGGTCGCCGCCGCGTCGCTGGGCAACGGCGGCAGCCGCTGGCTGCCGGTGCGCCGCCCCGACCTCTACGCCGGCGAGGTGTTCCGCACCCTCGCCCGGGCGCAGGGCATCGCCCTGCCCGCGCCCCAGCCCGCCGCCGGAGAGATGCGCGGCACCGTCCTGGCCGAGGCGCGCAGCGACGAGCTGGCGGTCATCCTGCGCGACATGCTGCGCTTCTCGACCAACCTGACGGCCGAGGCGGTGGGCCTGTCCGCCTCGGCCGCCCGCGGCGGGCCGGTCGGCAGCCTGGCCGAATCGGCGCGGCGGATGGGGGCCTGGGGGGCCGAGCGGCTGGGACTGGCCGCGCCGCGCTTCGTCGATCACTCGGGCCTCGGCGATGCCGCGCGGCTGTCTCCGGCCGACATGGTGCAGGCGCTTCTGCGCGCGGGGGCCGAAGGGCGGCTGCGCCCGATCCTGCGGCCCTTCGCCATGCGCGACGCCCGCGGCAGCGAGATCCGCAACCATCCCCTGCGGGTGGTGGCCAAGACCGGAACGCTCAACTTCGTCGCGGGTCTCGGCGGCTATCTCGCCACGCCGTCGGGGCGCGACCTTGCCTTCGCGATCTTCGCCGCCGACGTGCCGCGACGCGATCGCCTGGCGCCCTCCGAGCGCGAGCGCCCCGCCGGCGGGTCGGAGTGGACGGCCCGGGCACGGCGCCTGCAGCAGCAGCTGATCGAGCGCTGGGGCACGCTCTACGGCTGATCGGCCCCCAGGCACCGGCGGGCAGGCGCGCGAGGCGCCCGTCAGGCCCTTGCCCCCGTGCCGCCTGCGCGCCAGCCAAGGACAAAGGCCGCCTGCCCCGGGGTTTCGACCGCGCCGGGGCGGGCAGCGCGCACCGCCGCCAAGGCGGCCTCCGGCGCCAGACCGGCCTCGACCAGCACCATCGCGGCCACCGTCCCGCTGCGGCCGAGCCCGGCGCGGCAATGCACCAGCACGCGCCCCCCTGCCGCAAGCCGCGCGGCGACCTCGGGCCCCGCGACGGCCCAGGCCGCCAGCGCCGCCGGGCCCGGCGCGGCGAAGTCGTCGATGGGCATGTGCAGCCAGTCCATCCCCGCGGCCCGAACCGCGTCGGGCAGACCGGCCGCGCCCAGCGCCGCCAGCTCCGGCGGGCCGAGCAGGGTCAGGACCGCGCCGGCGCCCCAGCCGGCGACGGCGGCGAGATCGTCGGCAAGCGGCGTCGCGCTGCCGGGGCAGCGGGCGAGGCCCAGCCACCCGGGGCCGACCGGAAGCGTGCCGATGCGGAAGGGGGCCGGGGCGGCCCCGCCGCCTGCCGCCGAAGGCGGTGCGGCGGCCATGCCTTGGGCGCGCGAAAGCAAGGGCGTCATCCTGTCTCCCCGGGTTTGGCGACCCGCGCCGGCGTCCGTCGCGGTCGCCCCGGTTAACCGGCCGGCGCCCGCCATGCAATCGGCGGCGATGCCCGCTGCCCTCAGAGCACGAAAAGCCGGCGCGGGAAAGTCGTCAGCCGCTCGATCCCGCCGGCGTTGACCGCGATCGTCTCGGCCATGCCGAAACCGCGGGCCGGGACGCAGGCGTAAAACACCATGTCCTCGGCGAAGGTCCCGGCGGCGCCGGGGTGGGCCTCGCGCGGCGCACCGCCCGAGGGGGCAGGCGGCAGACCCAAGGAATGGAACGTCGGGTTGGTGAAGGTCTCGCGCAGGCCGGCCGACAGCACGCCCTCGCGCACGATGGCGGCAGCCGCGCGCGCCGGCAGTTCCGGGCGCACCGCGGCGAGCGCGGCGTCCTGGATGGCGATCAGCCGCTCGACCGTCCGGTGACCCTCGTCGCTCGCCCGCGACACCCGGGCCGGGCGCAGGAAGCGGGCGTGAAGGTTGCGCACCGCGGGCGTCGTCTCGGTCTGCACGATGTCGCTGGGCGCGAGCACCCGGTCGGAACAGCCGCCGTGCAGGCGGCAGGCCCGTTCGCCCGACGACAGCACGCCGGGGCCCGGCAGGTCGCTGCCCGCGCGGATCATCGCCGCGCAGATCGCCATCGCGCGCGCGCGCTCGCTGATCCCCGGAGCGACGGCGTCGAGCGCGGCCTGCATCCCGGCTTTAGCGGCGCGCGCCGCGCGGCGCTGATAGGCGATCTCGGCGGGCGACTTGACCAGCCGCAGGTCGGTGACAAGCCGCCCCGCATCCTCGAACGTCGCCCCGGGCAGCCCGGCCGTCGGCGCCTGCCGGCGGGCGACCGACAGCGGCCAGGCCGCCATCCCGACCGCCAGCCGCGGCGCCGCGCCCAGCCGCGCGCGCATCGCGGCCGCTGCCACGTCCACGGGCCGGTCGCCGTCCGACGACGGCGGCGGGTCGGGAAAGACGCTGGTCGCGTCAAGATGGTAGGCCGAGACGTCGCGGCAGACGATGCAGGGCGCACCCTTCGCCGGCACGATGGCCATCTGGAGGCTCGTGCAGCCGCGGGTGAAGAAGCCGGTCGGGCAGGTCACGCTCTGGGGCATGAAGGCCAGCCGCGCGTCCTGCCCGGCCGCCCGCAGCGCTGACTGCGCCCGCGCCAGCCGGCCCTCGTGTTCGGCCCTCGGGAAGGCGTGGTTCGGCGTCACCATGGCCGCGCGCCCCTCACGACCTCGACGACGCAGGTCGGCATCGTCTTGGCCTCGGCGGTCTCGGCGGCCTGTGCCTTCGGCCGGTCCACGTCGGCGCCGTCGGCCTTTATCCGGGCGCGGTTCGCCTCGAACCAGACCGGGGCCCGGGCGGCGGCGATCTCGGGATGGCCCTGGATACCCGGGGCGGGCAGGTCGCGGAAGCGCCAGATCGGGTTGGGGCAGAGGTCCGAGGTTGAAGGGATCGTCATGTCGGGGTGGTCGGCGCGCGCCTTGTCGTTGTGCCAGACGAACATGGGCACCGCCGCCCCGTGCCCGCCCGCGACGGCATCGCCCTGCGCCGCCGGGGGGTGGGCAGATCCTTCAAGCCGATCTCGCAGACGCGGCGGCGGAACACCGGGTCGCGCCCGCACAGCGCCGAGGCAGGGATCTGGCTGCCGAAGCAGATGCCGTGCCTCGGGATCGCCCGCGCTTGGCCGCGCGGATCAGGTCGTGCTCGCGGAAGATCAAGGCGATGTCCTCGCAGACGCCGTGCGGGCTGCGCGAGAGGAAGATGCCGTCCTGGCCCGCACGGCGCTCGGGAAACGCGCCGGCCCGGGCCTATCGCCGGTCAGTCTCCAGCCCCCAGCCCGCGAACCGCTCGTTCAGCCGGGCGGCGGTGCTCAGCGTCCGTCCGCTGCCGAGATAGAGACGCCGCGCCATCGCCGCACCCTCCCGGCCCGGCTGCGCGGCAGTGGTAGACCGTCGGGAGTCCGGCGGCAACCGCCCCTTGCGGCGCGCCCCCCGTCCCGGCAGGATCATCGGGGGTCGCCGGGGGCCGCCACGAACCGCCACGAACCGCCACGAACCGCCACGGAGGGCCGCGATGCGCATCGACCTCAACGCCGACCTCGGCGAGGGTTTCGGCCCCTGGACGATGGGCGACGATGCCGCGATGCTGGACATCGTCACCACCGCCAACATCGCCTGCGGCTTCCATGCCGGCGACCCCGACATCATGCGCGCCACGGTCGAGGCCGCCCTTGCCCGCGGCGTCGCGGTGGGCGCGCATCCCGGCCATGCCGACCTTGCAGGCTTCGGCCGGCGCCGCCTGCCGGGCGTCTCGGCGCGGCAGATCGAGACCCTCGTCGCCTATCAGGTCGCGGCTTTCGCCGGGGTCTGCGCCCTGGCCGGCCACCGGGCCACCCATGTCAAGACCCACGGCGCGCTGGGCAACCTCTGCACCGAGGACGAGGCGGCGGCGCTTGCGGTGGCGCGCGGCATCCGCGCGGTGGACCGGGGGCTGGCCTTCATCGTCATGCCCGGCACGGCGACCGAGCGCGCGGCGGCGCGGGCGGGGCTGCGGCCGATCTTCGAGATCTATGCCGACCGCGCCTATGCCCCCGACTTCACGCTGGCCGACCGCAGCCTGCCCGGGGCGGTGATCCACGACGTTGCCAGGGCCGTTGGTGCGGTGCTGGCCATGCTGGGCGAGGGCGCGGTCATCGCCGCCGGCGGGGCGCGGCTGCCGGCGCAGATCGATACGGTCTGCGTCCACGGCGACACGCCGGGGGCGGTGGCGATGGCGCGCAGCCTGCGCGCGGCGCTCGAGGGCGCGGGCTGGCACATCGCGCCCGCCGCCGCCGCATGATCCGGCGCTGGGCCTCAGTGCACCGCCGCCGACACCGCGTCGATGAGCGAGCGGCCGCCGTCCAGTGTCAGGATATGCCCGGTCATGAAGCCCGATCCGTCCGAGGCCAGGAACTGCGCCGCCTCGGCCACCTCGGACGGCGACGCGATGCGGCCCAGCGGCGTGCCCTCGCGGATGCGGTCGCGGGCCTCGGGGTTCTCCTTCAGCCACGCCTGCAGGCTGGCGCTCAACACGCTGCCGAAGGCGACCGCATTCACCCGGATGCGCCTCGGCGCCAGCGCCACGGCCAGCGAGCGGGTCATCTGGTCCTGCGCCGCGCAGGAGAGCGAATAGGCCATCAGCCCCGGCTGGGTGCGCTGCGCGGCGATGGACGACAGGTTCACGATGGCGCCCACGGGCCCCTCGGTCCGCCCCGCGCGCTCGGCCTCGGCGATCATCCGGCGGGCGCAAAGCTGGCTCAGCCTCAGGCCGATCAGCAGGTTCTGCTGCAGCATCGTCTCGACCGCGTCGTCCTCGGCCGAGAGCGCATCGGAGGGCAGGCACATCCGGTGCCCGTTCACCAGGATGTCCACCCTGTCGAAGGCGTCGATCGTCGCCGACAGCAGGTTGGCCACCGTCAGCCGCTGGCGCAGATCGCCGCCAAAGCGGCGCACCGGCCCCTCGCGCCGCGCTTCCTCGCCGATCGCCTCCTCTAGCAGCTCCTCGTCCATGTCGGCGAACATCACGTTCGCGCCCTGATCGACGAAATGCCGGGCGATGGCCAGGCCCACGCCGGCGGCGGCGCCGGTGACGATGGCGGTCTTGCCGTCGATGGAAAAGGACATGGCGCCTCGATCTCGCTTTGGTTCAGACGTGCAGCGGGCGGCGGCGCAGGGCCCCCCCGCCCGGCCGGGCGCCCGCCGCGGCCCGCACCGGCCGGCCGGCGCGGATGATCTTGTAGGCAGGCGTCCCCGCGACCTCGGCCATCTCGCGGAAGGCCGAGGCCAGCACCGCTTCGTAGGGCAGGCGACGGTTGGCCACGAGCCACAGCACCCCGTTCGGCCCGAGCATCCGCGCCGCCGCCGCGATCATCGCCGCACCCAGGCCCGGGTCGGCCGCGCGCCCCGCATGGAAGGGCGGGTTCATCACCACCGCATCGAAGGGCCGCTCGGGGCGGAACGTCCGCGCATCGGCCCAGTGGAACCGCGCCCGCGGATCGGCGATCGCCGCGCGGGCGCAGTCGAGCGCGTCGGCCTCGGCCTCGACCAGATGCAGCTCGCGCACGCCCTCGCGCGCCAGCGACGCCGCGGCCAGCCGCCCCCAGCCCGCGCCGAGGTCGGCCACCAGCCCCGGCAGCGCCGCAGGCAGGGATTGCGCCAGAAGCGCGGTGCCCGGGTCGGTGGCATCGGCCGAAAACAGCCCCGGCCGGGTGACGAAGCCGCCCGGCAGCGCCGCTTCGGCCGCCGCCCAGGCGGCAAAGGCGCCGGCCGCGGGGCGGCAGACGAACAGCTTGCCATGCGCGCGCACCACCGGCTCGCCCACCTCTGCCAGCCCGCGCATCTCGCGCAGGAAGGCGTCGATGCCGTCGGTCTTCTGCCCGTCCACGACAAGAAGGCCGCCGCGCTCCAGCCGCTCGGCCGCCTGGGCCACCAGCGCCCGCGCGGCCGCCCGCGACCGCGGCAGGCAGACCAGCGCCGCCGCGAACCGCCCTTCGGGCGCGCGCAGGGTGCGCCAGCCCTCGGCGGCGAAGGCGTCGAAGTCGGGGCGGAACCCGGTGACCAGCTGCACCCGCCCTCGGGGCAGCGCCGAAAGATCATCGCCCGCCACCGGGCGCAGCACCAGGATCGCCCCGGTCTCGGGCAGCACGAGCGCGCCGGTCTCGAGCGCGCGCGTCAGTCGGGCGGCTCTCATCGCCGGGTGTCCATGGGTCGGGGGGCGCGCGGCCCTACTCCCGTTCCATCGTGCATTGCAGCGGGTGCTGGTGGCGGCGCGCGAAATCCATCACCTGCGCGACCTTGGTTTCGGCCACCTCGAACGAAAACACGCCCACCACGGCCAGCCCCTTCTTGTGCACCGTGAGCATGAGGTCGAAGGCCTGGGCGTGGCTCATGCCGAAGAACCGCTCTAGCACATGCACGACGAACTCCATCGGCGTGTAGTCGTCGTTGAGCAGAATGACCTTGTAGAGCGGCGGACGCTGGGTCTTGCTGCGCGTGCGCGTCAGCAGACCGGTCTGACCGTCCCGGTCGGTCCGATCGGCGGCAGCGGTGACGGGCAGGCGCGGCACGGGGGCAACCCCTTCTGCGGGCAATGCGGATACAGCGCGAATATAGACCCTCCTGTCCGCCTGAAAAGGGGGGGGCAGGCGCCCGGGCGCGGCGGGGCACGGGATGCTCCGGGCGGTGGAGGCGGAAGCGCCCTGACGGGAGGCGCAGCCGCAACCCCGGGGGCCCGCACGCCGACGCCACCCCGCGGCCGAGCGCGCGCCCGTGCTGCCCGGACAGCGCCGACCCCGTGCCGCGCCCGGCCGCGCCACCCGGCCGCCGGATTTGCGGCGCGGGTTGGGCCGCATCTTGAGCCTACCGGCAGGTGCGCCGCAAGATCTCGGAAAGTGGCGAAATTGCGGCATGAAACTTATTGAAATTCAGGGTTTTTTCCAGCTGACGCCTGTGCTAGCCTGCCGCTTGGGCAGAAAGCGTCCGGCACCACCAACGACCGGGGCGCATCTCTTGAGGCAAGGGGCAAGCACGTGACACGGGCTCTGGCGGCGCGTGCCCGATTCGGGCTGATCGTGGTCTGGCTGATCGTCGGTGTCGGGCTGGCGCCGGGCCCGGCGCAGGCGGGGCCCTATGCGGCGGTGGTGATGGATGCCCGCACCGGCGAGGTGCTGCATTCCGTCAACGCCGATACCCGGCTGCATCCCGCCTCGCTGACCAAGATGATGACGCTCTACGTCGCCTTCGACGCGATCCGCCGCGGCGAGATCACGCTCGACACGCTGGTGACGGTCTCGGCGAATGCGGCAAGCGAGGCGCCCTCGAAGCTTGGCCTGCGACCCGGGCAGCGCATCGCCTTGCGCTACCTGATCCGCGCTGCCGCCGTGCGGTCGGCCAACGATGCCGCAACGGCGATCGGCGAGGCGATCTCGGGCAGCGAGCGCGCCTTCGCCCAGCGGATGAACCGCACCGCCCGGGCGCTGGGGATGACGAACACCTCCTTCGTGAACGCCCACGGGCTGACCGCGGCCGGCCACCTGTCCACCGCCCGCGACATGACCGTGCTGGGCCGCCGCCTGATCTACGACTTTCCGCAATATTACAACATCTTCGGCCGCCGCAGCGCGGATGCCGGGGTAAGCCAGGTCATCAACACCAACAGCCGGCTGCTGGAAAGCTACTCGGGCGCGGACGGGATCAAGACCGGTTTCACTCGCGCCGCCGGCTTCAACCTCGTCGCCTCGGCCGAGCGGGGGGGCAAGCGTATCATCGCCACGGTCTTCGGCGGCACCTCGGCGGCGCAGCGCAACGCCCGGGTGGCCGAACTGCTCGACCTCGGGTTCCGGGAGGCGCCGGGCCGGGTGCAGGAACGTCCCCTGCCGCCGCCGAACTGGGGGGCCGACGCGCCGCGCACCGCCTCAGCGCCCGCGCCTGCCCCGTCGCCGCCGGCCGCAGCCGCGCCCGCCCTCGCCGCAGCCGCGCCGGCGCCCGCCGCCTCGGCAACCGCCGCGGCGGGCCCGGCCGACCGCCCCGCCGCCGGCCGCTCGATCCGCGTGGTCGCCGCGCCCGCCACCAGCGCCCGGCCGCGGCCCCGCCCCGACCGCGGCACGGATACACTGCCCGAGGCCGCGCCGGTCGAGGTGCCCTCCACGCTCATGGCCGCGATGCGGGAGGGCATCGAATTGGCGCTGGTCGAGGTGGCCGAGGCCGCGCCCGAGGGTCCGGCGCCGTCGGCTGCGGGGGCGCCTGTGCCGAGGTCATCCGCGCCGCCGCCGCGCCCGGTCCGGGCTGCGGCAGAGCCGTTGCCCTTCGCGGTGCTGGCCGAGGCCCCCGCCGAGGGGCTTCCGGCCGGGGCGCCGGCCGCGGCCGCGGGCGAAGGGCCGGCGGTCGTGGTGGCGGCGGCGGCGGCCGCCACGCTGCGCCCGCCTCCGGCGCCGCGCCAGCCGGACGCCCCCGCGGCGCCGGCGCAGACGGTCGCGGCCGCCGCGCCCGATCCCGCCCATGCGGTGGCCGCGACGGCCGAGCCCCGGCCTGAGCCCCAGTCCGCGCCCCAGTCCGCGCCCCAGTCCGCGCCCGAGGCCGAGCCCCAGTCCGCGCCCGAGGCCGAGCCCCAGCCCGCGCCGTCGGCGGAGATCATCGTCCTTGCCGCGGCCGCGCCCCCGGCGCCGGCAGCAACCGAAACCGAGATCGTCACCCGCGTGTCGTCGTCCGGCGGGCGGCACTGGGCCGTGCTGCTGGGCCGCTACAGCTCGCGCGGCGAGGCCGAGCGCGCGCTGCTGCGCGTGGCGCTGGCAGAGGCGGCGGCACTGGACGGGGCGCTCCGGCGGGTGACCCCCCGCTCGGGCGGGTTCGAGGCGCTGATGGTCGGACTGTCGCGCGACCAGGCCGACCTTGCCTGCCGAAGGCTTCAGGCCCGCGGGCATGCCTGCTTCACCGTCGGGCCCTGAGCGGCGGCCTCAACGCTTCGGGCGGTCGTCGTGCTCGGAGGACAGGATGCGGCGGCTGTCGCCCTCGGGGTCGTCGTATTGCCGCGCGCGCAGCGTCCAGACAAAGGCAGCCAGGCCGACCCCCCCAAGGAACAGCGACACCGGGATGAGCCAGGCCAGGATCTCCATGGGCGCCTTTGCTACTTCAACCGCAGGGCATTGATCGACACGGTGATCGAGGACAGCGACATGGCCAGGGCCGCCGCCAGCGGGGTGGCGAAGCCCGCCAGCGCGATCGGCACGGCGACAACGTTGTAGATGGCCGAGATGGCGAAGTTCTCGCGGATGCGCTGCCGGGCGCGGACGCCGGTCTGCACGGCATCGGCGATGGGGGCAAGGTCGCGGCCCAGCAGCACGATGTCCGAGGCCACGCGGGCGGCATCGAGCGCCGAGGCGGGTGACACCGAGACATGCGCCGCGGCCAGGGCAGCGGTGTCGTTCAGCCCGTCGCCCACCATCATCACCCGCCGCCCCTCGGCCGACAGCGCCGCCACGGCGGCCGCCTTCTCTTCGGGGCGCACGCCGGCGTGCCATTCCCTGATCCCAAGGCGGCGGGCCAGGGCCCCCACCGCGGCGGGCACGTCGCCCGACAGAAGGATCACCCGCAGCCCCCGGGCCTGAAGCGCCGCCACCGCCGCGGCCGCGCCGGGGCGCAGCCGGTCCTCGAAGGTGAAGGCGCGCGGCGCGGCGTCGCCCAGGTCAAGGTAGGTCGCGGTCTGCGCCACCGGCGCGGCGCCCACCCAGTCGGCCCGGCCGAGACGCACGGTCCGGCCGTGCCAGCGCCCCTCGACGCCGAAGCCCGGCACCTCGCGCAGCCCCTCGAGCCGCGGCGGGGCGATGCCCGTCGCCCGCGCCCCGGCCGCCAGCGCCTGCGCCAGCGGGTGCCCCGACGCCGCGCCGAGGGCGGCGGCGACGGCCAGCGCCTCGCGCGGGTGGTCGGCCAGATTGGTGGGCTCGGGCGCCCCCAGCGTCAGCGTGCCGGTCTTGTCGAACGCGACCGTGTCCACCTCGGCCAGCCGCTCCAGCGCCGTGCCGTTCTTGATCAGCAGACCCTTGCGGAACAGCCGCCCCGAGGCGGCCGTCACCACCGCCGGCACGGCAAGCCCCAGCGCGCAGGGGCAGGTGATGATGAGCACCGCGGCCGCGATGTTCACCGCCAGCCGCACATCGCCGTCCGAGGCCCACATCCAGGCGAGGAACGAGGCGAGGGCCAGGAGATGCACCAGCGGCGAATAGGCCCGCGCCGCCCGGTCGGCAAGCGAGGTGTAGCGGGTGCGCGCGGCTTCGGCCACCGCCACCAGATCGGCCATGCGGTGCAGCGCGCTGTCCTTGCCCGCCGCCGTCACCCGCACGGCAAGCGGCCCGGTCAGGTTCACCTCGCCCGCGCAGACGGCGGCACCCGGCGCCACCGCGACCGGCAGGCTCTCGCCCGTCAGGAGCGAGCGGTCGATCTCGCTCGCGCCCTCCTCCACCACCCCGTCCACGGGCATCCGCGCCCCGGGGCGCACGCGCACCAGGTCGCCCGGGGCAAGCTCGGCCAGCGCGACTGTCTCCTCGATGCCGTCGCGCAGCCGCACCGCGCGGGGCACCTCGAGCGCGGCAAGCTCCTGCGCCGCCGACCGCGCGATGGCGCGGGTGCGGTGGTCGAGGTAGCGGCCGGCGAGCAGGAAGAAGCACAGCATCACCGCCGCGTCGAAATAGGCGTGCCGGCCCGAGTTCGCCGTCTCGTAGAGCGAGATCGCCGAGGCCAGGATCAGCGCCAGCGAGATCGGCACGTCCATGCCCAGCCGCCAGGCCCGCAGCGCCGCCCAGGCCGAGCGGAAGAAGGGCTGCCCGGCGAAGGCCACCGTCGGCAGGGCGATGGCGGCCGAGATCCAGTGGAACAGGTCGCGCGTCGCCGCCTCGGCCCCCGACCAGACCGACACGGACAACAGCATGACGTTCATCATCGCGAAGCCCGCGACGCCCATGCGCATCAGAAGGTCGCGGCCCTGCCGGTCGGTCTCGGTCGCCGAGAGGGCGGAGGCGTCGAGCTCGTGCGCCTCGTATCCCAGCCGGCCGAGGCGGTCGATCAGCGCCTCGGCCGTCACCCCGGGGTCGGCCGCGACGCTGACGCGCTTCAGCGTCAGGTTGACCCGGGCCGAGCGGACGCCGGGATGGCGCGCAAGGTCGCCCTCGACCGCGACGATGCAGGCGGCACAGTGGATCCCCGGCAACGACAGGATCAGCCGCTCCTCCGCGGCGTCCGCCGCCGTTGCCCCCGCCGCCGCCGGGGCCACCGCGCAGGCCGGGCAGGCCGAGGGCGAGGGGCGAAGCGCCGCGGTCACTGGGCGCCCTCGCGCACCGACAGGGTCAGGCGCTGGCGGAACTCGGTGCCGTCGATGGCCGTCGCCCGGACGCGGACGTGCCACAGCCCCGGGGCAAGCGCGACCGGCGCCTCGAACCGCCCGGCGAGATAGTCGAACTCGGGCGTCACGTCGTCGCGCGCATGGGTCGGGCGCCCGACCGTGGCCTCCAGCGCCGCCACCGGGGCGGGATGGCCGCCCTCGGTGCGGAAGGCGATGGTCAGCAGCCCGCGCTCGAACCCGGCCGCCGCCCGCCAGCCCAGCGCCGCTTGCGCGCTGCGGTCGGTGTCGAACGTCTGGCTGGCCACATAGCTGTTGGCCACCTCGAGCCCGGGGAAGGTGGCGATGGCCTGGCGCGCCATGACCAGATTGACGGCGATCACGATGCCGAAGGCGGCCAGGAAGATCGCCAGCACCTTCGGGCCGGTCAGCGGGTTGAAGGGGTTCACTGCGGCCTCCCGTTGAAGACGGTGTCGACCGAGACGCGGGTGCGGCTGGCCACGTCGCTGGCCCAGATGCGCAGCGGGGTGCGCTCGGCACGGGCGGCCGGCGTGCCGGCCGCGGCGGTCACATAGATGCGCTGGATCAGCATGGCGTCGGGCGCCACGGTGACGAGCTGCCCTTGGCGCCCCTCCAGCGTGAGCGTCAGCGAGGGGTTGCGCTCGAGGGTGACGAAGAAGGTGCGCTCGCTGTTGTTCATGTTGCGGATGCGCAGGTCGTAGTCGTTGCGGATCGAGCCGTCCGACAGCGTGACATAGAGCGGATTGCGGATGGGCGAGATCGTCAGGTCGAGGTCCGAGCGCAGGAAGAGCGCCACGACAAGGCCGATGCCCACCCCCGCCCACAGCACGGTGTAGAGGATCGTGCGCGGCCGGAACACATGCTTCCACACCGATTTCGGGGGCTTGCCTGCCCGTTCCGCGGCCTCGTCCGACAGCGCGAGATAGCCGATCAGGTCGCGCGGCTTGCCGATCTTGTCCATCACCTCGTTGCAGGCGTCGATGCACAGCCCGCAGGTGATGCAGGCAAGCTGCTGGCCGTTGCGGATGTCGATGCCCATCGGGCAGACGGCGACGCAGGCGCCGCAGTCGATGCAGTCGCCCAGCCGCTCGGCGCCCTCGGCCTTGCGGTGCTTGCCCCGCGGCTCGCCCCGCCAGTCGCGGTAGCCGATGGTGATGGTGTCCTCGTCCATCATCGCCGCCTGGATGCGCGGCCAGGGGCAGGCGTAGATGCAGATCTGCTCGCGCGCGAAGCCGCCGAAGAAGAAGGTGGTGGCGGTCAGGATGGCGACGGTGGTGTAGGCGACGGGGTGCGCCTGCAGGGTGACGAGCTCGCGCATGAGCGTGGGCGCATCGGCGAAATAGAACACCCAGGCACCGCCGGTCGCCAGCGCGATGAGCAGCCAGACCGCCCATTTCGTCAGCCTGAGCCGCGCCTTGCGCGCATCCCAGCCCTGATTCCACAGCCTGACGCGGGCGTTGCGGTCGCCCTCGATCCAGCGCTCGACGGTGATGAAGAGGTCGGTCCAGACCGTCTGCGGGCAGGCGTAACCGCACCAGACGCGGCCCAGCGCCGAGGTGAACAGGAACAGCCCCAGCCCCGCCATGATCAGAAGACCCGCGACGAAATAGAACTCGTGCGGCCAGATCTCGATCATGAAGAAATAGAAGCGCCGGTTGGCCAGATCGACCAGGACCGCCTGGTCGGGCAGGACCGGCCCGCGGTCCCAGCGGAGCCAGGGCGTGACGTAGTAGATCGCCAGCATCGCCGCCATCAGCCCCCACTTCATCGTGCGGAAGCTGCCCTTGACGCGGCGGGGGAAGACCGGCTCGCGCGGGGCGTACAGGCGGGGCGGGTGCGTATCGGGCGCGGTCACGGCAGACTCCGGGGTGACGGAACACTGAGAGATCTAGCCGGCCGCTGCGATCCGGCCCTTGATCTGCATCATCAACATGGGTTTGCGATACATCATTCCGCGCAGGCCGGGGACGCGAGAAAATGCCACGGTGCCGGGGCAGGACAAGGCGGCCGGGGTCGACCCCGGCCGCCCGTCTGCGGGCTACTGCCCGCCGCCAAGCTGGTGGACATAGGCCGCGACCGCGCGGATCTCGGCCTCGCGCAGGCGGGCGGCAAAGGCCGGCATGACGCCCCAGCGGCTGTAGGTGATGGTGTGGCGGATCGCCTCTTCGCTGCCGCCGTAAAGCCAGATCGCATCGTTCAGCGTCGGCGCGCCGAGGGCCTGGTTGCCCTCGCCGTCCTCGCCGTGGCAGGACGCGCAGTTTTCGAGGAACAGTTCCGCCCCCGCCTCGGCCAGTGCCGCATCGTGGGGCTGCGCCGAGATCCTGCGGACATACTGCACGAGGCTTTCGATCTCCTCGCGCTCGAGCAGTTCGCCGAAGGCAGGCATCTGCGACCAGCGGGCATCGGGGTCGGTCTCGTTGCGGATGCCGTGGGTGATCGTCAGGTGGATCTCCTCGATCGTGCCGCCCCAGAGCCAGTCGTCGTCGCGCAGGTTCGGAAAGCCCGAGGCCTGCACCCCCGCCGCGCCCGCGCCGTGGCACTGCGAGCAATGGGCGCGGAACACCGCCGCCCCGGCCGAGCGGGCGAAGCGGTTGAGGTCCGGGTCGGCCTCGATCTCGGCCAGCTCGGTGTCCACCAGCCGCTGGAACCAGGGCTCGTTGGTGCGCTCGAACCGCTCGATCTCGGCGGCCACGGCGGCGCGGGTGGAATAGCCCAGCACGCCGGGCGTGGCCCGCGTCAGCATCGGCCAGGCCGGGTAGAGGATGGTGTAGATCAGTGCCCAGACGATCGTGGCATAGAAGATCCACAGCCACCAGGCCGGAAGCGGGTTGTTGAACTCCCGGATCCCGTCCCATTCATGCCCGGTCGTCTCCGGGTCGCCCGGCTGGCGGGAGGGGTCGTGCTTGGCGCTCATGGCCGCAGCTCCTTGGTCTTGGCCGCGCGCGCGGGGGTCTCCGCGGCTGGCTTGTCGTCGTTGCGGAAGATCAGGCTGGCGGTGTCGGCGTGCGTCCTTCGGCTGCCGGGGCGGAGGGCCCAGAGGACGACGCCAAGGAAGAACAGCGTCATCCCCAAGAGCATCCAGCTGTCGGCGAAGGCCCTGAGGGCGGTGTAGGTCTCCATCCCGCCCCCTACCGGCTGGCGTCGGGGATGAAGGTGGAGAAGTCCACCAGCGTCCCCAGCATCTGCAGATAGGCGATCAGCGCATCCATCTCGCTGATCCCCGGCTGGCCGTCGAAATTGCGCACCTGCGCGCCCGGATACCGCTCGAGCAGGCCCGAGGGGTCGCGGTCGGGGTCGGCCTGCGCGAGGAAGTCGGCACGGGCGTTGGCGATCATCTCGTCGGTGTAGGGCACGCCCACGGTGCGGTTGGTCCGGAGCAGATCCTCGATGTGCTGCGGCGTCACCATCCGGTCGAGCAGATAGGCATAGGGCGGCATCACCGATTCCGGGACCACCGACTTCGGGTTGATGAAGTGCTGCACATGCCAGTCGTCCGAATAGCGGCCGCCGACGCGGGCAAGGTCGGGCCCGGTGCGCTTCGAGCCCCACTGGAAGGGGTGGTCGTACATCGACTCGGCGGCAAGCGAGTAGTGCCCGTAGCGCTCGACCTCGTCGCGCATGGGGCGGATCATCTGGCTGTGGCAGACATAACAGCCTTCGCGGATGTAGATGTTCCGCCCCGTCAGCTCGAGCGGCGAATAGGGACGCACCCCCTCGACCTTCTCGATCGTGTTCTCGAGGTAGAAGAGCGGCGCGATCTGCACGATCCCGCCGATCGAGACCACAAGGAAACTCAGCACCAGCAGCAGCGTGGCGTGGGTCTCGATGGCCTTGTGCCGGTCAAGGATTGCCATGGTCCGGGCCTCCGTCATTCAGCCGGAACGGCCGCGGCGACAGGCTTCCTTGCGCCCACCGAAGTCACGGTCTTCCAGAGGTTGTAGCACATGATGATCGCACCGCTCAGATAGAGCACCCCGCCGAGGCCGCGCACGACATACATCGGGAACTTGGCCGCCACGGTGTCGGCGAAGGAATTGACGAGGTAGCCCTGGGCATCGACCTCGCGCCACATCAGCCCCTCCATGATGCCCGTGACCCACATCGACGAGGCGTAAAGGACGATCCCGATGGTCGCGAGCCAGAAGTGCCAGGAGACGAGGGCGAGCGAATAGAGCCGCTCGCGGTTCCACAGCCGCGGCACGAGGAAGTAGAGCGCGCCGAAGGTGATCATGCCGTTCCAGCCGAGCGCGCCGGAGTGGACGTGCCCGATGGTCCAGTCGGTGTAGTGCGACAGCGAGTTAACGGCCTTGATCGACATCATCGGCCCCTCGAAGGTGGCCATGCCGTAGAAGCCGACCGACACCACCATCATGCGGATGATCGGATCGGTGCGCAGCTTGTCCCAGGCGCCCGACAGCGTCATCAGCCCGTTGATCATGCCGCCCCAGGAGGGCATCCACAGCATGATCGAGAACACCATGCCGAGCGTCGACGCCCAGTCGGGCAGGGCGGTGTAGTGCAGATGGTGCGGCCCAGCCCAGATGTAGAGGAAGATCAGCGCCCAGAAGTGGATGATCGACAGCTTGTAGCTGTAGACCGGACGCTCGGCCTGCTTGGGGATGAAATAATACATCATCCCCAGGAAGCCCGCGGTCAGGAAGAAGCCGACGGCGTTGTGGCCGTACCACCACTGCGTCATCGCGTCCTGCACGCCGGCGAAGAGCTGCACCGACTTCGAGCCGAACACCGACACCGGCACCGCGAGGTTGTTGACCACATGCAGCATCGCGATGGTCACGATGAACGCCAGGAAGAACCAGTTGGCGACGTAGATGTGGGGTTCCTTGCGCTTGATGATCGTGCCGAGGAACACCGCCAGGTAGACCACCCAGACGATCGTCAGCCACAGGTCGATGTACCACTCGGGCTCGGCGTATTCCTTGGACTGGGTGACGCCCAAAAGATAGCCGGTGGCCGCGAGCACAATGAAGAAGTTGTAGCCCCAGAACACGAACCAGGCCGCGTTGCCGCCCCACAGCCGCGCCGCGCTGGTGCGCTGGACGACGTAGAACGAGGTCGCGATCAGCGCGTTGCCGCCGAAGGCGAAGATCACCGCCGAGGTGTGCAGCGGCCGCAACCGGCCAAAGTTCAGATAGCCCTCGGCCCAGGCGAAGTTGAGCTGCGGAAAGGCGAGCTGGAAGGCGATCCAGGTGCCCGCGAGAAAGCCCACCACGCCCCAGAATGCGGTCGCGATGACCCCGGCGCGGACCACCCCGTCGAGGTATTCGCCCTCGTTCGTTGCTGCCCGCGGCTCGCCCACGCGGCGCAGCGTCCAGAGAAAGAGACCCGCAGCCACCACCATGAACATGATCATGTGAAGCTGGTAGGCGACGTCGCGTGCGTAGTTGGCTGCGATCGCGGCAAGGAGCGCGACAAGCCCCAGCGCGACCAGTTTAACGGTATCCCACATCCTGCATCCCTTCGTCCGTTGTCCTTACGTCGTGCCGCCGCCCCGTCGGCAGGTCGTCTGCGGAGCGCGCGCGCGAAGCCGGGGCCTGTTGGCCCATCGTCCTCTTGGCTCCGGGTGCTGCGGCGCGCATTGATCCATGTCAACCGAACCTGTCACCCGCTTGATCCGCGTCAAGGCCGGCGCGGCCGGCGCCGGGTATCGAGGCGGGGGCAACGGCGAGAGGAGGGGGCCGGCATGGCTTACAAGACGCTTCTGACGATCCTGTCCGAGGGGGACGAGGCCGCCGCGACGCTGGATGCGGCCGTGGGACTCGCCCGGCGGGAGGATGCGCATCTCGAGGTCTTCTGCCTCGGGATCGACCGCACGCAGGTCGGCTACTACTACGTCGGCGCGATGGCGCTGATCCAGCAGGAGACGCTCGAACTGGCGCAGGAGCAGGCGCAGCGGCTGGCGGACGCCGCCCGCGACCGGCTGTCGCGGGAAGATATCCGCTGGTCGGTCGACGCCGCGGTCGCCCAGATCGGCGGGCTTTCGGCGCTTGTCGGACATCGCGCGCGCTATGCCGATCTGGTCGTCCTGCCCCGGCCCTACGGCGAGGGGCGCGAGCCCGAGGCCGAGGCGATCCTGGAGGCCGTGCTGTTCGACGGGCTGGTGCCCGTGCTGGTCCTGCCCGGGGGGACGCTGCCCGAGCGTCTGGGACGGCGGATCGTCGTGGCCTGGAACCAGGGCGCCGAGGCGCTGAGCGCCGTGCGCCATGCGCTCCCGCTGCTGCAGGCGGCCGAGCGGGTCACGATCACCGTGATCAACCCGCCGCCGCACGGGCCCGAACGCTCGGACCCCGGCGGGATGCTGTCGCAGATGCTCGCCCGGCACGGGGTGCGGGCCGAGGTGGCGATTCTCGCCCAGACGCTGCCGCGCGTCTCGGACACGCTGACGCGCCATATCGCCGACCAGAATGCCGATCTTCTCGTGATGGGCGCCTACGGCCATTCGCGCTTTCGCGAGGCGATCCTCGGCGGGACGACGCGGAACATGCTGGAACAGGCGCCGGTGCCGGTGTTCATGGCCCGCTAGCCGCTTGCCCGGGGGGCGGGGGCGGGGCAGTGGCGCTGGCTCAGCCCGGGAACCCGCCGTCGGAATCGTCGCCCGCTTCCTCGATCAGCCGATCGACGTCGGGGATGGTGATGCCGCGCTTGCCTTCCAGCTCGATCACCCCGTCGCGTTTCAGCGCCGACATCTGGCGGCTGACCGTCTCGAGCGTGAGGCCGAGGTAATCGGCCATCGCCTCGCGCGTCAGCGGCAGTTCGAAGCTGAACCGCCGGCCCGGCGTGCGCCGGCCGAGGGCCGCATCGCGCCGCGCGATGATGGCGATCAGGCTCGCGATCTTTTCCCGCGCCGTCTTGCGGCCGAGCAGAAGCATCCACTCCCGCGCCGCGTCGAGTTCGTCGAGCGTCATCTCGAGCAGGCGGTTGGCGATGTGCGGGGTGTTGGCGAGGATCTCCTCGAACGGCTTCCTGCGGAAGCAGCACATCACCAGATCGGTGGTGGCGGTCACGTCGAACGCCGCGGTCCCGCGCCCCGGCCGGCCGACGAAATCGGAGGGCAGCAGAAGGCCCACCATCTGCCGCCGTCCGTCCTCGAGCGTCTGCGTCAGGGTGGCGATGCCCGAGACGACCGAGGCCACGAAATCCATCCGGTCGCCCGACCAGATCACCGTCTGGCCGGCGGCATAGCTGCGGTAGAACTTCACCTCTTCGAGCAGCGCCAGCTCCTCGGGCTCGCAGCGCGAGCAGACGGCCCGATGCCGGATCGGACAGTCCGCGCATTTCTGCGATGCCAGCTTGACGTCCTGCAGAGACATGTTCGATCCCCGTCTTTGATCTGCGTCAAGGCTGGCGCAGCTTGTCCGGCACAATGTCGGTTCATGGAAGCGGAATCAACCCTCGGCAAGCTCGGGCTCTTTGACGCGCGCGTGCCGCGCTACACGAGCTATCCGACCGCGCCGCACTTCTCCGACGCCGTCGGCCCGGACACCTACGCCGCCTGGATCCGCGCCATTCCGCCCGGCTCGCCGATCTCGCTTTATGTCCATGTGCCGTTCTGCCGCCGGCTGTGCTGGTTCTGCGCCTGCCGCACCCAGGGCACCAGCAGCGACGCCCCGGTGCTGGCCTATGTCGAAACGCTGAAGGCCGAGCTGCGGCTGCTCGCCGCGGCGCTGCCCGAGGGGGTGCGCCTTGCGCGCATGCACTGGGGCGGGGGGACGCCCACGCTGATGCCAGCGCCCGCGATCGCCGGGCTTGCGGCGGCGATTCGCGCCGTCCTGCCGCTGGCCCCCGGCGCCGAGTTCTCGGTCGAGATCGACCCCAACGAGATCGACGGGCCCCGCCTTGACGCCCTCGCCGAGGCGGGGATGACCCGCGCCTCGATCGGCGTGCAGGATTTCGACCCCGAGATCCAGGCGATCATCGGCCGCGACCAGACCTACGAGGTCACGAAGGCGGCGGCGGATGCGATCCGCGCCCGCGGGGTCACCAGCCTCAATGCCGACATCCTCTACGGCCTGCCGGAGCAGACCGCCACGCGCATCTCCGACAGCGTGCAGAAACTGCTGTCGCTGTCGCCCGACCGCGTGGCGCTCTACGGCTATGCCCATGTGCCGTGGATGGCACGGCGGCAGACGATGATCCCCTCCGACGCGATTCCCCGGCCCGAGGACCGGCTGCGCCTGTTCGAGACCGCCCGCAACCTGTTCGTCTGGGACGGCTACGAGGAGATCGGGATCGACCACTTCGCCCGGCCCGACGACGGGCTGGCGACGGCGGCGCGGACGGGGCGGCTGCGGCGCAACTTCCAGGGCTACACGGACGACACCGCGCCGGTGCTGGTGGGCCTCGGCGCCTCGTCGATCGCGCGCTTCCCCCAGGGCTACGCGCAGAGCGCGGCGGTCACCTCGGCCTATGTCAGGGCAATCCGCGACGGTCGTTTCGCCACCCACCGCGGCCATGTCTTCACCGCCGAGGACCGCTGGCGCGGCCGCGCCATCGAGGCCTTGATGTGCGACTTCCGCATCGACCGTGACGAGATCCTCGCGGGCGGGGACGTCGCGGAAGCCGCGCTGGACGCGGCCTTCGCCCGCACCGCGGCGGCCTTTCCCGGCATGGTCGAGATCGACGCGCGCGGCCTCGCGATCCCGCGGCGGGCGCGTCCGCTGACCCGGATGATCGCCCGCAGCCTCGATGCCTACGAACTGTCGCGCGCCGGCCACAGCAGCGCCGTCTGACCCTGCCGACGATCCGCGCCCCCCGACCGCGCCTCCCCTGACCGCGCTTCCCCCCCGGCCGCGCCCCCCGCCCGCGCCGACGGCGCGGCGCGCGCGCCCCTGCGCCTCAGACCGGCCCGCCGGCCTCGACCCAGTCGGCAATCCGGGGCAGGCAGCGGCTGCGCAGGTCGTAGCGCTCGATCGTCTGCGCCCGGGCGGCGGCGCGCATCCAGTCGTGATCGTCGGGCCGCGCCAGCGCGTCGATCAGCGTCTCGGACCAGCCCCTGACGTCGAAGAAATCCACCAGCCGGCCAGTCACGCCGTCCTCGATCACCTCCTCGACGGGCGGCGTGCGCGAGCCGACGATGCAGGCGCCGCAGCTCATCGCCTCGATGGTGGACCAGGACAGCACGAAGGGATAGGTCAGATAGGCATGCACCCGGCTGACCTGCATCGCGGCCACGAAGCTGTCGTAGGGCACGCGGCCGAGAAAATGCACGCGGCGCAGGTCCAGCCGGGTGCCGACCTCCTTGAGCATCTTCTCGCGCCATGTCCCGCCCTCGGCGGGCGGCGATTCATAGGACGATCCGTCGCCGCCGATCATCACCACCTGAAGGTTCGGCCGCGCCCGCAGCACCTCGGGCAGCGCCCGCATGAAGATGTGAAAGCCGCGGTAGGGGCCGAAGTTGCGGTTGATGAAGGTCAGCACCTCGTCGCCCGCGACCAGCGTGCGGCCGTTCGGCAGGGTCAGAGCCGCATCGGGGTCCGGCCGCAGCCGCTCGGTATCCACCCCGTCGAAGCAGACGAAGATCTTGCTGCGGAACGTCTCGGGGAAGGTGCTGGCCTGCCACGCGGTCGGGGCCATCCCGGCATCGGCCTCGGCCATCGCCAGCGCGAGATGGGCCTTGCGCGCCGTCACGCTCATCGCGCGGTTCAGCGACGCCGTCTGGAACTCGGGGTCGAAGGTCGAATCCCGGCCGCGGGTGCCATAGTAGAACTCGGCATAGACGAGGTGCCGCGCCTCGGGAAAGACCTCGCGCAAAAACAGCGTCTCGCCCCAGCCGAGATGGCCGAACACGACGTCGGGGACGAAGCCGTGCCTCTCGCGCAGCGTCGCCGCGGCCCGCGCCGCGGTGGTCGCGCGGTCGGTCATCTCGGTGTAGGTGCGCGCCAGCCGCGTCGCCTCGGGGTCGGGCGCCTTGGCCTCGTGCTTGTAGCGGAAGGTCGGCACGGAGGTCTTCTGCTGGTTGACCGCATCGGTCAGCGCCACCACCCGGTGCCCGCGGCGCATGAGCTCGGGCGCGACATGCAGGAACTGTCCGGGAAAGTTCTGGTGGACGAACAGGATGTTCACGCGCAGGCCCTCCGGTCCGGGCCTCAGTGCCCGGCCCCCGCCACCGCCTTAAGGTCGAACGCCGCGGCCATCAAGGCGCGGGTATAGTCGGACTTCGGCGCGCCGAAGACCTGCGCGGCCTCGCCCGCCTCGACCACGTCGCCCGCCTTCATCACCACCACCTTGTGCGCCAGCGCCCGCACCACCCGCAGGTCGTGGCTGATGAAGACATAGGCAAGCCGGTGGCGCCGCTGGAAGGCCCGCAACAGCTCCACGATCTGCACCTGAACGGTCATGTCCAGCGCGCTGGTGGGCTCGTCCAGCACCACAAGCTTCGGGCGCAGGATCATGGCGCGGGCGATGGCGATGCGCTGGCGCTGCCCGCCCGAGAACTCGTGCGGGTAGCGCCCCATCGTCATCGGGTCGAGGCCCACCTCGTCCATCATCCGCGCCACCATCGCACGCGCGGTCTCGCCGGGGGGAAGGCCGTGCACGCCCAGCCCCTCGGCGATGATCTCCTCGACCGTCATGCGCGGGCTGAGGCTGCCGTAGGGATCCTGGAACACCACCTGCATGTCGCGCCGCAGGCGCCGCAGCTCGGCCCGCGTCAGGGGCGGCGGCCCGTCTGCGCCGGCGCCCGTCCGGCGGGTGATGTCGCGGCCAAGGAACAGGATCGGGCCCTCCGACCGGATCAGCCGCAGGACGGCCAGCGCGAGGGTGGTCTTGCCCGAGCCGGACTCGCCCACGATCCCCACCGTCTCGCCCTCGCGCACCGCGATCGTGGCGGCGTTCACCGCCTTGATGTGGCCCACGGTTCGGCGCAGCAGGCCGCGCTGGATCGGGAACCAGACGCGCAGCGCCTGGGTCGCCACCACCTCGCGGGCGCCCTCGGGCACCGGGTCGGGGCGGCCCCGGGGCTCGGCCGCGAGCAGCTTGCGGGTGTAGGGGTGGCGGGGGGCGGCGAACAGCTCGGCCGCCGGCCCCTGCTCGACGATCTCGCCGCCCTGCATCACGCAGACCCGGTCGGCGAAGCGCCGCACGATGCCCAGATCGTGGGTGATGAACAGCATCGACATGCCGCTCTCGCGCTTGAGCGTGGCCAGCAGGTCGAGGATCTGCGCCTGGATGGTGACGTCGAGCGCGGTCGTCGGCTCGTCCGCGATCAGCAGCTCGGGCTGGTTGGCCAGCGCCATCGCGATCATCACGCGCTGGCGCTGCCCGCCCGACAGCTGGTGCGGATAGGCGCCGAGGCGCGTTTCGGCCTCGGCGATGCCGACCTTCTCGAGCAGCGCGAGGACCGCCTCGCGCGAGGGCGAGCGCCGCGCCCATTCGGCCACCCCGGGCCGCCGGGCCAGGGCGCGCAGGCCGAACCCCACCGCCGCCAGCCCCGCCCCGATCAGGCCCAGCGTCGCCACGGGGGACAGAAGCATCCCCAGCGCCGCCTCCAGCCGGTCGGCCGCCGTCGTCTCGGCCAGCAGCGGCAGCGACACGAGCAGGCCGTAGAGGCCCGCCGCGGCGCCCGCGGCCAGCGCCCAGGCCAGCGTCCGTTCCGGCCGCAGCCGCCCTGCCCGCTCGGCCAGCCGCTGCGCCGCCGAGCGCGGGCGCAGGCCCCGGTGGACGAACAGAACCTCGGCGATCTGCCGTTCCACCGTATGCAACGGGTTGAGGGACGTCATCGGCTCCTGGAAGACGAAGCTGATCTCGTTGCCCCGGACCTTGCGCAGGATGTCCTGCGGCGCGCCCACCATCTCTTGCCCGCGCCAGCGGATCGAGCCGCCGATCTCGGCCGCATCCGGCAAGAGCGCCACGGTCGCCAGCGCGGTGACCGACTTGCCCGAGCCCGATTCGCCCACGATCGCGACCGTTTCGCCGCGGCCCACGTCGAACGAGACGCCGCGGACCGCCTCGGTCGTCCGGCCGCCCTGCACGAAGCGCACGGTCAGGTCGCGCACCTGAAGCACCGGCTCGGTCACGGCCCTCACCGGAAGGTCTTGCGCGGGTCGAAGGCGTCGCGCACGCCCTCGAAGATGAACACCAGAAGCGACAGCATGATCGCGAAGGTGAAGAAGGCGGTGAAGCCGAGCCAGGGCGCCTGCAGGTTCTGCTTGGCCTGCAGCGTCATCTCGCCAAGGCTCGGCGCCGAGGACGGCAGGCCGAAGCCCAGGAAGTCGAGCGCGGCGAGGCTGCCGATGGTGCCGGTGACGATGAAGGGCAGCAAGGTGATCGTGGCCACCATGGCGTTGGGCAGGACATGGCGGAACATGATGCGCGTGCTCGACACCCCCAGCGCCCGCGCGGCGCGGACATATTCGAAGTTGCGCGCCCGCAGGAACTCGGCCCGCACCACGCCCACCAGCGCCGTCCAGCCGAACAGCGTCATCAGACCCACCAGCAGCCAGAAATCCATCTGCCAGATCGCGGCGACGATGATGATGATGTAAAGCGACGGGGTGGCGCCCCAGATCTCGATCACGCGCTGGAAGAACAGATCCAGAAGCCCGCCGAAATAGCCCTGCACCGCCCCCGCCGCGATGCCGATGACCGAGGTCGCGAAGGTCACGATCAGCGCGAAGGCCACCGACAGCCGGAAGCCGTAGATCACCCGCGCCAGCACGTCCCGCGCGGTGTCGTCGGTGCCCAGCCAGTGCCGCGCGTCGGGGGGCGAGGGTGCCGGGCCGCCGAGGTCGTTCACCGTGCGGTAGGAATAGGGGATCGGCGGCCACAGGATCCAGCCCGCCTCGATGGGCCGCCCCTCGACGGTGCCGCGGCTGCGGGCCTCTTCCAGCGCCGCGGCGGGGTCGTCGAGGCAGAGCTCGGCGCCGCCGGTGCGGATCAGGCACTGCACCTCGGGGTCGCGATAGACGGCCTCGGTGCGAAAGTCGCCGCCGAATGCCGTCTCGGGATAGAAGGCGAAGATCGGCAGGCGGTATTCGCCGCGGAACCTGACAAGCAGCGGCTTGTCGTTGGCGATGACCTCGGCAAACAGCGACAGCCCGAACAGCACCCCGAACAGGACGAGCGACCAGAACGCCCGGCGGTTGGCGCGGAAGTTCTGCCAGCGCCGGCGGTTCAGCGGCGACAGCCGGAACATCCCCCCGGGCTCGGGCGGCAGGCGCGCGGGATCGAAGGCCGGGCGCGGCGCGGCCTCGGCGGTGCGGGCGGCGTCGGCCGCGAAGGGCTCGTTCATCGCCTCAGCTCTCCCGCGTCTCGAAGTCGATCCGCGGGTCGATCCAGACATACATCAGGTCCGAGATCAGCCCCATGATAAGCCCGATCAGCCCGAACACGAACAGCGTGCCGAAGATCACCGGATAGTCCCGCGCGACCGCGGCCTCGAACCCCAGCCGCCCCAGCCCGTCGAGCGAGAAGATCGTCTCGATGATCAGCGAGCCGCCGAAGAACACGCTCACGAACACCGCCGGAAAGCCCGAGATCACGATCAGCATCGCGTTGCGGAACACATGGCCGTAGAGCACGCGGGCCTCGGTCAGGCCCTTGGCGCGGGCGGTGATCACATACTGCTTCTTGATCTCGTCGAGGAACGAGTTCTTCGTCAGCAGCGTCAGCGTGGCAAAGGCCGAGATGGTCGAGGCGATCACGGGCAGCGTGATGTGCCAGAGGTAATCGACGATCTTCCCCGGCCAGGAGAGTTCGGCCCAGTTCTCCGAGGTCAACCCCCGCAGCGGGAACCACTGAAGGTAGGAGCCGCCGGCGAAAAGCACCAGCAGCAGGATCGCGAACAGGAAGCCCGGGATCGCATAGCCCACGATGATCGCGCCGGAAGTCCAGGTGTCAAAGGGCGTGCCGTCGCGCACCGCCTTGCGGATGCCCAGCGGGATCGAGACCAGATAGGCGATCACCGTCGACCACAGGCCCAGCGTGATCGACACCGGCATCTTCTCGAGCACCAGGTCCACCACCGAGATCGAGCGGAAATAGCTCGTGCCGAAGTCGAAGCGCAGGTAGTTCCACATCATCGTCAGGAACCGCTCGAGCGGCGGCCTGTCGAAGCCGAACTCGCGCTCGAGCTGGGCGATGAACTCGGGCGGCAGGCCGCGGGCGCCGATGTAGCGCTCGTCCATCGCCCCGCCCTGGTCGCGCATTCCCGCGTCGCCGCCGCCCGAGATCGCCTCGAACACGTCGCCGCCGCCTTCCAGCCGGGCGATGATCTGCTCGATCGGGCCGCCGGGGACGAACTGCACCAGCGCGAAGTTGATCACCATGATCCCGATCAGCGTCGGGACGATCAGCAGAAGCCGCCGCAGGATGTAGGCGCCCAACCCCGCGCCCCCCTAGCGGATCGCGCCGGCCGCGCGCAGCGCGGCAGCCTTCTCGGCGTTGAACCACCAGAAGTCCAGCTCGCCCCGGGCGAAGGGCGGCAGCGGGTCGGGATGTTCGTACATGTCGTAGTAGGCGACCCAGTGGGTATTTTTATACCACTGCGGCACCCAGGGCCGCAGCGCCCGCAGCACCCGGTCGAGCGCCCGGACCGCCGGCGTCAGCTCGGCCGGGGTCCGGGCTGCCAGCACCACGTCCACCAGCCGGTCCACGGCCCGGTCCTTGATGCCGGGGCGGTTGAACACCGAGACATCGGCGGTCTCCGACCCGAAATACTGCTTCAGCGACGACCCGGGGATGTAGGACATCGGGAACTGGAAGGTCGTGATGTCGAAGTCGTAGCTGCGCTCGCGGAACTCGCGCTGCGCGCTGTCGACCCGGTTCATCACGGCATCGACCCCGAGGTTGCGCAAATTGTCCACATAGGGCGTGATGATGCGGTCGAACGAGGGGGAGTCGTTGAGGAACTCCACCCGCAGCGTCTGCCCGGCGGCGTTGCGGCGCAACCCGTCGCTGCCCACCGTCCAGCCCGCCGCATCAAGAAGCGCGCCGGCCGCGCGCAGGTTCGCACGGTCGAGCTGGCGCGGGCCGGAAGTCGGCGCCATCACCGCCGGCTCCGTCAGGATGCCTTCGGACAGCAACCCCTCGGCCACCAGCGGCGCGAGGATCGCGCGCTCCGCGTCGGCCGGCACGCCGGTCGCGGCAAGATCGCTGTTCTCCCAGAAGGAATGGATGCGGGCATACTGGCCGAAGAACAGCGTCGCGTTCGACCATTCGAAGTTGAACATCAGCCCCAGCGCCTCGCGCACGCGGATGTCCTGGAACTTCTCGCGCCGCAGGTTGAAGATGAAGCTCTGCCCGGTGGCGAGCGTGCCGTCGGGCAGATCGACCTTCTTCACCCATCCCCGTTGCAGCGCGGGAAAGTCGTAGCCCGTGGCCCAGAGCGCCGCGCGCGCCTCGCTGCGGAAATGGTAGGACCCGGCCTTGAACCCCTCGAAGGCGGCGTCGTAGTCGGCGTAATACTCGATGCGGATGCGGTCGAAGTTCGACCGGCCGCGCATCAGCGGATGGGTCCAGCCCCAGTAGTCGGGGTTGCGGCGGTAGACGATGGTGCGGCCCACATCCAGCCGGTCCAGCACATAGGGCCCCGAACCCGTCAGCGGCACCAGCGTGCTGTCGTCGAAGGCCACCCCCCGCGCCGCGTAGGAGGCGCGCGAAAAGATCGGCAACCCGCCCACCAGCGCCGGCAGGTCGCGCGTCGGGAAGCCTTCCTTGAAGTCGAAGCGGATGCGGTGGGGGCCCAGCACCTCGGCGCGCTCCACCTGCTGGGCCAGCACGGTGCGGAAGTCGGTCAGGCCCTGGTTGAGCAGGATGTCGTAGGAGAAATGCACATCCTCCGCCGTCAGCGGCGTGCCGTCCGAGAAGGTGACGTCGTCGCGCAGGTTGAAGATCACCCATCTGCGGCTTTCGGGGTATTCCAGCGTCGTGCAGATCAGGCAATAGCTCGCCCCGATCTCGTCGGCCGTGCCCTCGAGCAGGCTTTCGAAAAAGACCGACGACAGCGCCCCGGCCCGCCCCTTGACCGAATAGGGATGCATCGAGTCGAATCCGCCGAAGGCCCAGACCGAGATCTCGCCCCCCTTCGGCGCGTCGGGGTTGACATAGGGCAGGTGCGGAAAATCGGGCGGCAGGACGAGCTCGCCGAAGGTCTTGATCCCATGCGCGACGATCACCGGCTCGTCGCCCCGCGCCGGGCCCGCCGCAAGCGCAAGGCCGAGGGCAACCGCAAGGCCGGCCATGGCGGCCGTCGCGGGGGCACCGGCGGCATCGGCAGGGGGGGCGGGACGGCGGGGCATCGTCGGATCCTCCTCGGGGCGGACGCAGCGCGGGCGATGCGCAGCCGCGCATGATCCATCCCAAGCTAGTGGGCGGCCGGACCTCCGCCAAGTCGATATTGCGTGACCGTGCCGCGGTGCGGGGCACGGGGGTGACGCAACGCACAAGGCCGCCCTGGCCTTGGGGCGGCCTCGGCCCGGGGATGCCGCAGGGCGGCGCCGCCGGCCGTGCCCGGCGCCGCCGTGCCGCCCTACTGCCGCACGCTCTCGAGATAGGCGACGATGTGCTCGACCCCGGCGCCGAGCTTGAAGGCCATGTTGCCGCGGGCGCGGGCGTTGCCGGTGACCTCGCGCAGGAAGGTCGTCGGGTCGGCGACATAGGCGATCATCGTCGATTCGTCCCACACC
>CALJZN010000016.1 GCA_937983405.1 uncultured Paracoccaceae bacterium | reverse complement strand
GCCATGGCCGGCACCCGCGGCGCGCAGGTGATCGACGCGCTGGCCCCGGTGGGGGCGGCGCGCGAGATCGTCTCGCCCAAGCGCTTCTACGGCGCCTTCGACGAAACCGGGCTGGGCGAGACGCTGGCCGGCTACGGCGTGGCCGAGGTGGTGCTGACCGGCCAGCACACCCATTGCTGCGTGCGCCATTCGGCCTATGGCGCCTTCACCCGCGGCCTCGGCATCACCGTGGCGTCGGATGCGACCTGCGTCTTTCCCGGGGTCGATCAGGACGCCGCGCTCGACTATCTGCGCACGATCTACGGCGCCCGGATCGCCCCCACCGCCGAAATCCTCGCGCAGAACAGCTAGGGGTGGCGCGGCGCCCGGGGCGCCCGGGGCCGCCGGGGGCGGCGCGAGACGCCGCTTGCCGCGCCGGCGGGCGCCGTGCCACATCTTGCCGGACCATCGAAGGCCCGCGCCCATGACCCGCCTCTGCCAGATCGAGATCGACGACACCGGCCTGCCCGCCCCCACGCCCGAGATGGAGCAGGAGCGCAAGGTCGCCGTGTTCGACCTGATCGAGGACAACAGCTTTGCCCTGCCGCCGCGCGACGGGCGGACGGCGCCCGAAGGCCCCTACCGGCTGACGCTGGCGGTGCGCGAGGGGCGGCTGGTGTTCGATATCGCGACCGAGGGCGGCGAGGCGGTGGCGGCCTTCCACCTGTCGCTGGGGCCGTTCCGGCAGGTGGTGAAGGATTACCACCAGATCTGCGGCAGCTACTTCGAGGCGGTCAAGCGCCTGCCGCCCAGCCAGATCGAGGCCATCGACATGGCCCGCCGCGGCATCCACAACGAGGGCGCGCGGGTGCTGATGGAGCGGCTGGACGGCAAGGCCCGCATCGACATCGACACCGCGCGGCGCCTGTTCACCCTGATCTGCGTGCTGCACGTCGGGGGGTGAGGTGGCGCAGGGCTTCCCCCGCTCGGTGCTGTTCTGCTGCGACCACAACGCGGTCCGCTCGCCCATGGCCGAGGGGATGATGAAGCGCTTTTACGGCCACCGCGCCTATGTCCAGTCGGCCGGGGTCAGGAACGACCACGAGATCGACGGCTTCGCGATCGCCGTCTGCCGCGAGCTCGGGATCGAGCTCGACCGCCACCGCGCGCGCACCTTCGAGGAGATGCAGGCGTGGGGCGACGATCTGGGGCAGTTCGACCTGATCGTGGCGCTGTCGCCCGCCAGCCAGCGGGTGGCGCTCGAGCTCACGCGCTACTTCCATCTCGACGTGGAATACTGGCCGGTCCTCGACCCCTCGGGCCTGGGCGAGGGGCGCGAGGCGCGGCTGGCGGCCTACCGCCAGGCGCGCGACCAGATCCGCGAGCGGATGCTGGCGCGGTTCGGGCCGCCGACGGAGACCGATGCCGACGGCAACGGGCAGCACGCAGGGGGCAGGGCATGACGGCACGCGCGATCATCGAACGCTACTTCGCGGCCTTCAACCGCGGCGACATCCAGGGGATGCTGGCCGAGGTGACGGCCGATGTGGAGCATCACGTCAACCAGGGCGGCGTGCGCCACGGGCGCACCGCCTTCGGCGAGTTCTGCACCCACATGGCCCGCCTCTACCGCGAGGAGGTGCGCGACCTCGTGCTGTTCGAGGCCGAGGGCGGCAGCCGGGCGGCGGCGGAATATGTCGTGCACGGAGAGTATCTTCACGCCGACCCCGGCCATCCGCCGGCGCGCGGCCAGCCCTATGTCCTGCCGGCGGGCAGCTTCTTTGCGCTGCGCGAGGGCCGGATCGGCCGCATCACCACCTATTACAACGTCGCCGACTGGGTGCGGCAGGTGTCATGAGCATCGCGGTCCATCCGCTGCGGGGCGACCGGCTCGACGCCGCGCTCGAGGACGTGGCGCGGCTGCGGCTGACCGTGTTCCGCGACTGGCCCTATCTCTACGACGGCGACATGGACTATGAGCGGCGCTACCTGTCGGTCTACCGCGACGCGCCCGATGCGATCCTCGTCGGCGCCTTCGACGGTGCGCGCATTGTCGGCGCCGCCACCGGCACGCCGATGGAGGACCACGCCGCCGAGTTCGCCGCCGCCTTCGCCGCCACCGGCCTCGACCTTGCCCGTATCTTCTACTGCGCCGAGTCGGTGCTGCTGCCCGAATACCGCGGGCAGGGGATCGGCCACCGCTTCTTCGACCTGCGCGAGGCGCATGCCCGGGCGCTGGGGCGCACGCATGTGGCCTTCTGCGCGGTGATCCGGCCCGACGACCACCCCGCCCGGCCGGCGGGCGCGCGCAGCCTCGAGCCCTTCTGGCGCGGGCGCGGCTATGCGCCGCTGCCCGGGGTTCTGGCGCAGTTCGCCTGGCGCGACCTCGGCGAGGCCGGGGAGAGCGTCAAGCCGCTGCAGTTCTGGCTGGGGCGGCTGTGATGCGCGTCGCGGCCGCGGCCTATCCGCTGGACCCTCCGGCCGATTTCGCGGCCTGGCTGGCCAAGGTTTCGGCCTGGGTGGACGCGGCGGCGGGGCAGGGGGCCGAGCTTCTGGTCTTTCCCGAATACGCGGCGCTGGAGCTCGCCGCGCTCGACGGTCCCGCCGCGGCGGCCGATCTCGAGGCCGCGCTGCGCGCCGCGGCGCGGCACCGGGGGGCCGCCGATGCGGCGCTTGCGCGGCTGGCAGCGGCCCGCGGCCTGCATGTCCTCGGCCCCAGCGGGCCGGTCTGGGACGGCGGCGCGCGACCGGTCAACCGCGCGACGCTGTTCGGCCCCGCGGGCATCGTCGGGCACCAGGACAAGCAGATGATGACCCGGTTCGAGGCCGAGGCCTGGGATGTCGTCCCGGGCGGCCCGCTGGCCGTGTTCGACACGCCGCTGGCCCGGCTGGGCGTGCTGATCTGCTACGACGCCGAGTTTCCCCTGCTCGCCCGGGCGCTGGCCGAGGCCGGGGCCGAGGTGCTGCTGGTGCCCTCCTGCACCGAGGCGCCGGCGGGGCTGACCCGGGTGCGCGTGGGGGCGATGGCGCGGGCGCTGGAGAACCAGTGCGTCGTGGTGCATGCGGCGGTGGTGGGCGCTGCGCCCTGGTGCGCGGGGCTCGAGGCCAACACCGGCCGCGCCGCGGTCTACGGCCCCCCCGACCGGGGCTTTCCCGACAGCGGCATCCTTGCCGAAACCGCGCTCAACGCCCCGGGCTGGGCGCTGGCCGACATCGATCTTGCGGCGATCCGCGCGGTCCGCGCCGGGGGGACGGTGCTGAACCACCGCGACTGGCCCGCCCAGGCCGCGCGGCTCGCCCGCCGCCCCTGAGTCGGCGGCGCGGGCGAGTTTCACCTTGAAAAGCGCGGCGATCGGGCGCATCTACCTGTCGCCCGCGCGACGGCGGGCGCAGCGAGGAACCGATCGACCATGGCCAAGGAAGAACTGCTCGAATTCCCCGGCGTCGTGAAGGAACTCCTGCCGAACGCGACGTTCAGGGTCGAGCTGGAAAACGGCCATTCGATCATCGCGCACACGGCAGGCAAGATGCGCAAGAACCGCATCCGCGTGCTCGCGGGCGACCGCGTGCAGGTCGAGATGACGCCCTACGATCTGACCAAGGGGCGCATCAATTACCGCTTCAAGTAAGGCGGCCGGTCGCCGCCCGCGGCTGGTGCTGGCCTCGGCCAGCCCGCGGCGGCTGGACCTGCTGGCCCAGATCGGGATCGTCCCCGACGCGGTGCGCCCGACCGACACCGACGAGACGCCGCTGCGCGCCGAACTGCCCCGTGCCTATGCGCTGCGGATCGCCCGCGCCAAGGCCGATGCGGCGGCCGCGCTGGCCGCGCCCGACGAGGTGGTGCTGGCCGCCGACACCACGGTGGCGGTCGGCCGGCGCATCCTGGGCAAGCCCGCCGACGCTGCCGAGGCCGGGCGCTTTCTGCGGCTGATGTCGGGGCGGCGGCACCGGGTGATCACCGCCGTCGCGGTGGCGGCGGGCGGGCGGCTGCGCGCGAAGGCGGTGGAAAGCACGGTGCGGATGAAGCGGCTGTCGGAGGCCGAGATCGCGGATTACCTCGCCTCGGGCGAATGGCAGGGCAAGGCCGGCGGCTATGCCATCCAGGGCCGCGCAGCGGCCTTCATCCCCTGGACGCAGGGCTCGTTTCCCGGGATCGTCGGCCTGCCGCTGGCCGAGACGGCCGGCATGCTGGCCGCGGCGGGCATCCGGGCCGACGGCAGGCGTCCAGACGGGGGCGGGCATGCCGACGGGGGCGGGCATGCCGACGGGGGCCTGCGATGAAGGGGACGGTGGTCGCGCTCGACCGGCTCCTGGGGCGCGCGGCGGCGGCGCTGATCCGCGACGGGCAGCTCGAGGACTTCGTCATCGACCCGCCCGAGGGCGCGCCGCCGGCCCCCGGCGCGATCTGCCGCGCCACGCTCGGGCGGCCGATGAAGGGGATGGGCGGCGCCTTCCTGACGCTGCCGGGGGGCGAGCGCGCCTTCCTGCGCCAGACCGACGGGCTGCGCCCCGGCGCGCCGGTGCTGGTGCAGCTGGCGGCGCTGGCCGAGCCGGGCAAGGCGGTGCCCGCGACGACCCGGCTGATGTTCAAGAGCCGCTTCGCGATCCTCACCCCCGGGGCGCCGGGCCTCAACGTCTCGCGCGCCATCCGCGCGCCGGCCGAGCGCGAGCGGCTGACGGCCGCGGCCGAGGCGGCGATGGCGGGGGCCGACCCGGGCCTCGGCCTGGTGCTGCGCAGCGCCGCCGAGGGGCTTGCGGCCGAGGCGCTGGCCGAGGAGGTGGCCGCCCTGCGCCGGCTGGCCGAGGCGGTGCTGGCCGATGCGGCGGGGCCGCCCGAGCTTCTGCTCGACGCCCCCGGGGCGCGGGAGTTCGCCTGGCGCGAATGGGCCCACCCCGCACCGGATGCGGTCGAGGACCGGCCCGGCGCCTTCCGCGCCCTTGGGGTCGAGGAGATGCTCGACGCCGCCCTGGCCCCCGAGGTGCCACTGCCGGGCGGCGCGACGATGGCGATCGAGCCGACGCGGGCGCTGGTCGCGGTGGACGTGAACACCGGCGCCGATGCAACCCCCGCGGCCGGGCTCAAGGCCAACATCGCCGCGGCGCGCGCGCTGGCCCGGCAGCTGCGCCTGCGCGGCCTTGGCGGGCAGGTGGCGGTCGACTTCGCGCCGATGCCCAAGAAGGACCGCGGCACGCTCGAGCAGGTCCTGAAGGCCGCCTTCCGCGACGCCGCCGACGACACCACGCTGGCCGGCTGGACGCCGCTTGGCCACTACGAGCTTCAGCGGCGGCGCGACCGTCTGCCGCTGGCGCAGGCGCTGGCGGGTTGGGCGCGGTGACGCCCGGCCCCGAGGCCCGCCCTGCGCGCGCTGCCGGGCCCTGCCCCAGGCCCTGCCCGGTCTGTGGCCGGCCCGCCGAGGCGCGCTATCGCCCCTTCTGCTCGCGCCGCTGCGCCGACATCGACCTCGGACGCTGGCTGACGGGCGCCTACGTCCTGCCGGGCGAGCCGGCGGGGACTGGCGACGCCCCCGCGGCCGGGCCCGGGCCGGACGAACCCGCCCCGGACCGCGACCGCTAGGCAGCCCCGCGCCGGCCGCGCCGGCGCGGCGGCGGTTCCCTTCGCCCCGTCGCTGCTCTAGGCTGGCGGCCGGAGGAACGATGCCGACGACATTCCGCTTCCTGCACGCGGCCGACCTGCATCTGGGCAGCGCGATGGACGGGCTGGCCACCCCGGACGCCGCCGTTGCCGCGCGCTTTGCCGGCGCGGCGCGCAGCGCCTTCTCGCGGCTCATCGACCGGGCGCGTGCCGAGGCGGTGGATTTCGCCGTGATCGCCGGCGACGTCTATGACGGGCGCTGGAGCGACGCCTCGATCGGGCTCTACTTCATGCGCGAGGTGGCGCGGCTTGGCCGTCCGCTGTTCATGCTCGCGGGCAATCACGACGCCGAAAGCATCGTCGCCCGCGCCGCCATTCCCGACCCGCCGAACCTGCACCGCTTTGCGGTGCGGCGTCCCGAAACCCACCGCATCGAGGCGCTGCGCGTGGCGCTGCACGGGCAGGGCTTTGCCCAGCGGGCCGAAACCCGCAACCTCGCCGCCGCCTATCCGCCGGCCGAGCGCGGCTGGTTCAACATTGGCGTGCTGCACAGTGCGCTGACCGGGCGGGCAGGGCACGAGCCCTATGCCCCCTGCACGCCGGCCGACCTGCGCGCGAAGGGCTACGACTACTGGGCGCTGGGCCATGTCCATGCCTACGAGGAGGTGGCCCGCGATCCATGGGTGGTGTTCCCCGGCGTGCTGCAGGGCCGCAGCGTGCGCGAGACGGGCGCCAAGGGCGCGGTGCTGGTCAGCGTCGAGGATGGCCGGGTGGCGGCGGTCGAGCGGCTGGTGGTGGACGAGGTCCGCTGGGCGCAGGCCACCGCCGAGCTCACCGGGGCCGAGGACGAGGCCGAGGCCGAGGCGCGCATCGCGCGGCTGCTGGCCGGGGTGGCGGCCGAGGCCGAGGGCCGGCCGGTGGCGCTGCGGCTGCACCTGGCAGGGGCGACCCCGCTGGCCCAGCGGCTGCGCGCCCGGCGCGCGGCGCTGGCCGACCGGGTGCGGGGGCTCTGCGTCGCGTCGGGCGGCGAGCTGTGCCTGGAGTCGCTGCGCCTCGACCTTGTCCCCGCCCGGCCGGCCGCCGCCGGCCTTGTCCCGGCCGACCCCTCGCTCGATCTTGCGGCGCTGCTGGCCGAGGCCGCGGCCGATCCCGCTTTCCGCGCCCGGATGGCGCAGGAGATCGCCGAGCTCGAACGGCGGCTCGGCCGCACCCTCGAGGAGGGGCTCGAGGCGCTTTTGCCCGAGGCGCAGGCGCTGGCCGCCGAGCGGGCCGCCGGGGGGACAGGCTGATGCGCTTCCGCAGCCTGACGCTTCTGCGCTACGGGCCGTTCAGCGGCCGGCGGCTGGAGTTCCGACCGGGCGCGCGGCTGCATCTGGTGCATGGGCCCAACGAAGCGGGCAAGAGCGTGGCGCTGCGGGCTTTCGCCGACCTGCTGTTCGGCTTTCCGCATCTCGTGGCGCTCGACTTCCTGCACCCGGCGGGCGAGCAGCGAATCGCGGCCGAGATCGAGGGGCCGGGCGGTGCGACCCTGGCCTTCCGCCGCCGGCGCGGGCGCCGCGACACGCTGCGCAGCGATGACGGCGCCGAAACCGTGCTGCCCGATGCCGCGCTGGCCCCCTTCCTCGGCAGCCTCACGCGCGATGTCTTTGTCCGCGCCTTCGGGCTGAACTCCGAAGGGCTCAGGGCAGGGGCGCTGTCCATGCTGTCGGAGGATGACGGCGGCGGCGGCGCGCTGTTCGCCGCCGCCTCGGGGCTGACCGGCCTTGCGGCGGCGCGCAAGGCGCTGGACGAGGAGGCCGATGCGATCTGGCGGCCGCGCGGCCAGAGGCTGAAGCTGCCCCTCGCGCTCGAACGCCGCGACGAGGCCGCGGGGCGCGAGCGGGCGGCGCAGCTTCTGGCCTCGGAGTGGAAGCGGCTGAACGACGCGGTGGCCGAGGCCGAGGCAGCGCATGAGGCGATCCGGCAGCGGCGGCAGGCGGCGGGGCAGGCCAGGGCGCGGCTCGAACGGCTGGAGCTGCTGCGCCCGCTGGTCGGCGAAGCGGACGCCGCGGCCCGGGCGCTGGAGGCCCACGCCGATCTTGCGACCCTCCCCGAGGGCCTCGGCGTGCGGCTGTGCACGGCGCTCGAGGCTGTCGCGACCGCCGCGGCGGACGTGGACGCCCGGGCGGCCGAGGCGGCGGCGCGCGCCGAAGGGGCGGCGGCGGTCGCCGTGGACGAAACGCTTCTCGCCCGGGGCGAAGCGGTCACCGCCCTGTTCGGCGGGGTCGGGCGCTATGCCGAGTTCCTGGCCGACCTGCCGCGGCGGACGGCCGAGCTGGCCGGGCTGGACGCCGGCCTCGACCAGCTTGCGCGCGAGCTCGGGCTCGACGGGCGCGCGGCCGTCGCGGCGGCGCAGCCGGATGCCGCGGCGCTGGCGCTGGTGGCGGCGCTGGCCTCCGAGGGCGAGGGTCTGCGCGGCCGGGTCGGGCAGGCCGAGGCGGCGCTTGCCGCGGCCGAGCAGGGGCTGGCGCAGGCCCCGCGCGGCGCCGCGCCGCCCGACCCCGGGCCCTGGCGCCGGGCGCTCGATGCGCTTGAGCCCGACCTCGACCGGCTGCGCGCCGGCGCGCGGCTCGAGGCCGAGCGGCGGCGGCGCGCGGGTGCGCTGGCCCGGCAACTGGCCGCGCTCGACCCGCCGCTGCCCGCCGGCGTGGCGCTGGCCGCGGTGGCCCTGCCGGACGAGGCTGCGCGAAAGGCTGCGGCCGATGCGGCGGCGGCGGCGGCGGCCCGGCTCGAGGCGGCCGCCGCCGCGCTGGCCCGCCTCGACGACGAGCGGCGCAAGGCCGAGGCGGCGCGGGCCGAGGCCCTGCGTGCCGGCCCGGTGGTGGGGCGCGCCGAGATCGCGGCGGCGCGCGCGGCGCGGGATGCGGCGTTCGAGGCGCTTGCCGCCGACCGTGCGGCGGGGCGCGCGGGGGCGGGGGCCGAGGCGACCTATCGCGCCCGCGTGCTCGAGGCCGACCGGCTGGCCGATGCCGCCCTGGCCGAGGCCGGCCGCGTGACCCAGGCCGAGGCCGCCGCGGCGCGCCTGGCCGGGATCGCGGCCGAGCGCGCCGAGGCCGAGGCCGCGCAGGCCGCGGCCGCGGCGGCGGCCGCGGCGGCGGCCGCCGACTGGGCGCGGCGCTTCGCGGCGCTGGGGGTGGCACCACGGCCGGCGGCCGAGATGGGCGACTGGCTGGGCACCCTGCGCGGAGCCAAGACGGGTGCCGAGGATCTGGCGGCGATGGACGACGGCCTTGCTGGCCTGGCCGAACTGTCCGGCCGCCTGGACCGTCAGCTGCGCGAGATCGGCGCAGGCCTCGGGCTGGGGCCCGAGATCGGGGCGCTCGACCCCCTGGCGCTGGCCCGCGTCGCCCGGGACCGGCTGGCCGGGATGGAGGCGGCCGCGACCGACTGGAAGGCGGCGATGGCCGGCCTCGCCGCCCACCGGGCGGCACGGGAACGGGCCGGGGCCGACCTGGTCAAGCTGCACGCGGCGCTGGCCGACTGGCGCGGGCGCTTCGACGGTGCGCTGCGCGCGGCGGGGATGCCGCCGGGCCTCGAACCGGTCGCGGCGCAGGCTGCCGTGGCCGCCTGGGGCAAGGTGCCCGGGGCGCTGCGCGAACATCGGACCGCGGAGACCCGTGTGGCCAGCATCCGCCGCGACAGGGCGGCGTTCGAGACCGAGGCCGCGGGGCTGGTCGCGGCGCTGGCGCCCGACCTTGCCGCGCTGGGCACCGAGGCGGCGGTGCGGGCGCTGCAGCGCCGTCTTGTGGCCGCGCAGGAGGCGGCGACGCGGCGCGAGGGGCTGAACGCCGCGGCGGCGGCCGCGGCGCGCGCGCTTGCCGCGGCGCAGGCCCGGCTGGCGGCCGCGGTCGCGGCGCGCGATGCGCTGACGGCCGCCCTGCCCGAGGGGGCCGACCCGGCCGCCACCGCCCGGCGCCTGATCGCGCGCGACCGGCTGGCCGAACGGGCGCGCGAAACCGCCCGCCAACTGGCCGAGGTCGCGACCGGCGAGCCTGTCGAGGCGCTCAGATCCGAGCTCGCCGCGCTCGACCCGGTCGCGGCGCGGCTGCGGCTGGAGGATCTGGGCCGCGAGGAGGCGGCGCTTGCCGGCGAGGGCGAGCGCGCCTTTGCCGCCCTGCACGAGGCGCGCCGGCAGCGCGAGGCGCGGGCGGCGGCGGCGGGCGCCGAGGGGCCGGCCTTCGCCAGGGCGCAGGCCGAGGCCGAGGCGCTCGCGCTTTCCCGCGACTGGGCGGTGGCGCGGCTGGCGGCGGCGCTGCTGTCGCGGGCGGTCGAGCTGCACCGCGAGCGGCAGTCGGCCCCGATGCTGGCCCGCGCCGGCGCGCTGTTTGCGCGGCTCACCGCGGGGGCCTTCGCGGGGCTGGTGCTGGACAGCGATGCCGACGGCCGGCCCGAACTGAGGGCGCTCAGACCGGGCGGCGCCCGGCTGGGGCGCGAGGGGCTGTCGGAGGGCACCGCCGACCAGCTCTATCTGGCGCTGCGGCTGGCCTATCTCGAGGATCATGCGGCGCGGCAGGGGCCGATGCCCTTCATCGGCGACGACCTGTTCCAGACCTTCGACGACACCCGCGCCGCGGCGGGGCTTGCGACGCTGGCCGAGGTGGGCGCGCAGTTCCAGACCATCCTGTTCACGCACGAGGACAGCATCGTGACGCTGGCCGAGCGGGCGGTGGGCGCGGGGCTGGACCTGATCCGGCTGTGAGGCGCCGCCCGTCACGCAGGCCCATCACGCAGGCCCGTCACGCAGTCCCGTAACGCAGGCCCGTCAGGCAGGCCCGTCACGCGGGAACGGCGGCGAGGTCGGGGGCGGGCAGCGATGCCAGCAGCGCCGGGATATGCTCGCGGAAGGCGAAGAAGCCGCGGGTCGCGTGCGGCCAGGCGCGGGCGTCGAAGCCGCGGAGCACCCGCACCAGCGCGATCCCGCGCGCGGCCAGCGCCGGCGCCGCGGCCTCGAGCCGCGCCGCCACGGGGCCGACGGGGGCCCAGGGGGTCACCACCTGGCGAAGGCCCCGCGCGGAGGCCCAGTCCGGCAGGGCGTCCCAGTCCGGCAGCATCTCGGCCGGGCCCGCCGCCGGGGCAAGGCGCGCCGCCGCATCGGCCAGCGCCCCGGCCGTGAACGCCCGCACCCCCGCCGCGACCGCCAGCGGCGAGCGCCCGGCCACATCCGACAGCACTGCCACCGCCGCCGGCCGCAGCCCCGCCGCCAGAAGGAACTCGGGCGACAGGTCGTCCTCGGTCACCAGCAGCCCGGCGGGTGCGGCCGGGTCCCAGCGCTGGGCGCGCGGCATCGGCCGGGGCGCAGGATGGGGCGGCCCCGCGAGCGGCGGCGCCTCGGCCGCCAGCCCGCGGGGGCGGAACCGGCCGCCGGTGTAGCGGGCGATGTTGTCGGGATCGGCGCGGTAGGTCTTGCCGGGGGTCTGCAGCCCCGCGACCCAGCGCCAGGACAGCGTGTTCGACGCCGGGTCGCCGTCGAGCAGCTGGCGCAGGAAGAGGTCCGCCCCAAGCTCCCACGGCAGGCGCAGGGTGAAGATCCAGATCGAGGCGAACCACATCCGCGCGTGGTTGTGCAGATAGCCCGTGGCCGCCAGGTCCTGCGCCCAGGCGTCGAACCCCTCGATCCCGGTGGCGCCGTCGCAGGCTGCCTGCCAGCGGTCGGCAAGGCCCGGCTCGGCCGCGACCCGGTCGAGCGCGCGGGCAAGCCCGGCGCGATAGGCCGTCCAGACCGCGGGGCGCAGCTCGAGCCAGCCCTTCCAGTAGGTCCGCCACAGCACCTCTTGCACGAACTTCTCCGCCGCGGCGGGCGAATGGCGCCCGAGGACCGCCTGCAGGACCTCGGCCTCGGTGACGATCCGGTGGCGCACCCAGGGCGACAGGCCGGACACATGCGGATGCCCGGGCAGGTCGTGGTTGCGCCGCAGGGCATAGTCGCGACCCGCCTTCGGCAGGAAGGCCGCAAGCCGCGCCAGCGCGGCGGCGCGGGTGGGGGTGAAGGCGAAGGGCAGCGCTGCGGTCATGCGCGGGGTCTAGGACGGCTGCGGAAACGGTCAACCCCCGGCCCGGGCAGCCCCCGGCAGCCGTGCCGCGGGCGAAAGCCGGGGGCGGGCGCGGGCCGGGCCGCAGCCCTGCGGCCGCGCCCCTTGCACCCCCCCGGGGGCGCAACTAAGACTGCGGGGAACACAGAACGAGACGAGGCAGCAGCGATGAGAGACCCGGTGGACATCTACATGAATACCCTCGTTCCGATGGTGGTCGAGCAGACGGCGCGGGGGGAACGGGCCTACGACATCTACTCGCGGCTGCTCAAGGAGCGCATCATCTTCCTGTCGGGGCCGGTGCACGACATGATGGCCTCGCTCGTGGTGGCGCAGCTGCTGCACCTCGAGGCCGAGAACCCGACCAAGGACATCTCGATGTACATCAACTCGCCCGGGGGGGTGGTGACGTCGGGCCTGTCGATCTACGACACGATGCAGTACATCAAGCCGCGGGTCTCGACGCTCGTGGTCGGGCAGGCGGCCTCGATGGCATCGCTGCTGCTTTGCGCCGGCCAGAAGGGCATGCGCTTTGCCCTGCCCAACGCCCGGGTGATGGTGCATCAGCCCTCGGCGGGGTTCCAGGGGCAGGCCAGCGACATCTCGATCCACGCCCGCGAGGTGCTCGACATGAAGGAGCGGCTGAACCGCATCTACGTCGCCCATACCGGGCAGGACTATGCCTCGGTCGAGACAGCGCTCGAGCGCGACAACTTCATGACGCCCGAGGCCGCCAAGGCCTGGGGACTGATCGACGAGATCGTGGTCAGCCGCGGCAAGGCCGAGGACGCCAAGACGTGATGTCGGCCGTGGCCCGGCGGCCACACACGCGAATTTGCCGTTGTGAAGCGGGGGGCGCTGCCCTACTGTCGCAATGGTCCTTGGGGTGTCGGGCGCGGCGCGTCCCGACCGGGGGGCTTCCGGCCCGGGAGGTGCAAGATGGCAAACAGCTCCGGCAGTGACAGCAAGAGCACGCTCTACTGCTCGTTCTGCGGCAAGAGCCAGCACGAGGTGCGCAAGCTGATCGCGGGGCCCACGGTCTTCATCTGCGACGAATGCGTCGAGCTCTGCATGGACATCATCCGCGAGGAGACCAAGACCACCGGCCTCAAGTCGTCCGACGGGGTGCCCACGCCGCGCGACATCTGCAAGGTGCTCGACGACTACGTGATCGGCCAGGCGCGCGCCAAGCGGGTGCTCTCGGTGGCGGTGCACAACCACTACAAGCGCCTCGCGCATACCTCCAAGTCCAGCGACATCGAGCTGTCGAAATCGAACATCCTGCTGATCGGCCCGACCGGCTGCGGCAAGACGCTTCTCGCCCAGACGCTGGCGCGGATCATCGACGTGCCCTTCACCATGGCGGATGCGACCACGCTGACCGAGGCGGGCTATGTCGGCGAGGATGTCGAGAACATCATCCTCAAGCTGCTGCAGGCCAGCGAATACAACGTCGAGCGCGCCCAGCGCGGCATCGTCTACATCGACGAGGTCGACAAGATCACGCGCAAGTCCGACAACCCCAGCATCACCCGCGACGTCTCGGGCGAGGGGGTGCAGCAGGCGCTGCTGAAGATCATGGAGGGGACCATCGCCAGCGTCCCGCCGCAGGGCGGGCGCAAGCATCCGCAGCAGGAGTTCCTGCAGGTCGACACCACCAACATCCTGTTCATCTGCGGCGGTGCCTTTTCGGGGCTCGAGAAGATCATCGCCCAGCGCAACAAGGGCTCGGCGATGGGCTTCGGTGCCGACGTGAAGGAAACCGACAGCCGCGGCGCGGGCGAGCTGTTCAAGGAGGTCGAGCCCGAGGATCTGCTGAAGTTCGGCCTGATCCCCGAATTCGTCGGCCGCCTGCCCGTGATCGCCACGCTCACCGACCTCGACGAGGAGGCGCTGGTCTCGATCCTGACCGAGCCCAAGAACGCGCTGGTCAAGCAGTATCAGCGCCTGTTCGAGATCGAGGGGGTGGAGCTGACCTTCACCGAGGATGCGCTGCGCGCGATCGCCAAGCGCGCGATCAAGCGCAAGACCGGTGCGCGCGGCCTGCGCTCGATCATGGAGGATATCCTGCTCGACACCATGTTCGAGCTGCCCGGCATGACCACGGTCGAGGAGGTGGTGGTCAACGAGGAGGCGGTCAATTCCGGTACCCGGCCGCTTCTGATCCACTCCGACCGCGCCAAGACCGAGCCCAAGGCGCTGCGCTAGGGCGGCCGCGCGGTGCGCCGGCTGATCTCGACCGGATCGCCGTTCGAGCGCGACATCGGCTATTCCCGCGCGGTGGTGTGCGACGGCTGGGTGTTCGTTGCGGGCACCACAGGCTACGACTATGCCCGCATGACGATGCCGCCGCGGGTCGAGGATCAGTGCCGCAACGCGCTTGCCACCATCGCCCGCGCGCTGGCCGAGGCGGGGGCAAGCCTCGATGATGTCGTGCGCGTGCGCTACCTCGTGCCCGACCGGGCCGACTGGCCGCCCTGCTGGCCGCTGGTCTCGGCCGCCTTCGCGGTGGCGCGGCCGGCG
>CALJZN010000015.1 GCA_937983405.1 uncultured Paracoccaceae bacterium | reverse complement strand
GCCCCCCCGATCAGAAGGGGGATGTCGAAGCCCTGCCGCTCCATCTCGGCGGCGACATGCACCATCTCGTCGAGGCTGGGCGTGATCAGACCCGACAGGCCGATGACATCGACCTTCTCGGCCCGCGCGACCTCGAGGATCTTCTCGGCCGGCACCATCACGCCGAGGTCGATGATGTCGTAGTTGTTGCAGGCGAGGACCACGCCGACGATGTTCTTGCCGATGTCGTGCACATCGCCCTTGACGGTGGCCATCAGCACCTTGCCTGCGCTTTCGCGCCCGGTGCCGCCGCGCTGGCGCTTTTCCTCTTCCATGTGGGGCAACAGCACGGCGACGGCCTGCTTCATCACGCGGGCCGATTTCACCACCTGCGGCAGGAACATCTTGCCCGCACCGAAGAGGTCGCCCACCACGTTCATGCCGGCCATCAGCGGGCCTTCGATGACGTCGAGCGGCCGGGCCGCCGCAGCCCGCGCCTCTTCGGTGTCGGCCGCGATGAACTCGGTGATGCCGTTGACAAGGGCATGTTCCAGCCGCTTGTCCACCGGCCAGTCGCGCCAGGCCAGATCGCGCTCCCTGCTCTCGCGCGCGCCGGTGGACCTGAAGCGCTCGGCCAGCTCCAGCAGCCGCTCGGTGGCTGAAGGCGTGCGGTTCAGGACCACATCCTCGCAGGCGTCGCGCAGCTCGGGGTCGATGCTGTCATAGACCGCAAGCTGGCCGGCATTGACGATGCCCATGTCCATGCCCGCCCGGATGGCGTGGTAGAGGAACACCGCATGCATCGCCTCGCGCACGGGCTCGTTGCCGCGGAAGCTGAACGACAGGTTCGACACCCCGCCCGAGACATGCACATGCGGCAGGTCGCGGATGATGCGCCGCGTCGCCGCGATGAAATCGACTCCGTAGTTGTCGTGTGCCTCGATCCCCGTGGCCACGGCAAAGATGTTGGGGTCGAAGATGATGTCCTCGGGCGGAAAGCCCAGCCGGTCCACCAGAAGCCGGTAGGCGCGGGTGCAGATCTCGACCTTGCGATCCTCGGTATCGGCCTGGCCCGCCTCATCGAAGGCCATCACCACCACCGCCGCGCCATACATCCGGCAGAGCCGCGCGTGATGCAGGAAGGCCTCTTCGCCCTCCTTCAGGCTGATCGAGTTGACGATGGGCTTGCCCTGCACGCAGCGCAGGCCGGCCTCGATCACCTCCCATTTCGAGCTGTCGATCATCACCGGCACGCGGGCGATGTCGGGTTCGGCGGCGATGAGGTTCAGGAACTCGATCATCGCCTGGCGGCTGTCGATCAGCCCCTCGTCCATGTTCACGTCGATGATCTGCGCGCCGTTCTCCACCTGGTCGCGCGCGACCTCGAGTGCCGCGGCATAGTCGCGGTTGGTGATGAGCTTGCGGAAGCGGGCCGAGCCGGTGACGTTCGTGCGCTCGCCCACGTTGACGAAGGGGATGGCCGGGGTCTTGACGAAGGGCTCGAGCCCCGACAGGCGCATCTGCGGCGGGATGGCGGGCACGGCGCGGGGCGGGTATTTCGCGACCGCGTCGGCAATCGCGCGGATGTGCCCGGGGGTCGAGCCGCAGCAGCCGCCGACGATGTTCACGAGGCCCTCGCGCGCGAACTCCTCGATCTGTTCGGCCATGAACGCGGGCGACTCGTCATAGCGGCCGAATTCGTTCGGAAGCCCTGCGTTCGGATAGGCGCAGATCAGCGTGTCGGCCACGGCCGACAGCTCGGCCAGATGCGCCCGCATCTCGCGCGCGCCAAGGGCGCAGTTCAGCCCGATAGTCAGGGGCTTGGCGTGCCGAACCGAATACCAGAAGGCCGTGGGCGTCTGCCCCGACAGGGTGCGCCCCGACCGGTCGGTGATCGTGCCCGAGATCATCACCGGCAGGCGCAGGCCGCGCGCGGCAAAGGCCTCTTCGCAGGCAAAGATCGCCGCCTTGGCGTTCAGCGTGTCGAAGATCGTCTCGATCAGGATGATGTCGACCCCGCCGTCGATCAGACCGCGCAGCTGCTCGGCATAGGCCGCGCGCAGCTCCTCGAAGGTCACGGCGCGAAAGCCCGGGTTGTTCACGTCCGGGCTCATCGAGGCGGTGCGGTTCGTCGGCCCCAGCGCGCCCGCCACGAAGCGGGGCCGCCCGTCCTCGGCCGTGGCACGGTCGAGCGCGCGGCGCACCAGCCGCGCGCCGTGCAGGTTCAGGTCATAGACCAGATCCTCGAGCCCGTAATCGGCCTGGGCGATGGCGGTCGAGGAAAAGGTATTCGTCTCGACGATATCCGCGCCCGCCTTGGCATAGGCGTAATGGATCTCCTCGATCGCTTGCGGCTGGGTCAGGATCAGCAGGTCGTTGTTGCCCCGCTGCGGGCGCCCTGCGCCGAAATCCGGCAGGTGGCAGGTGCAGCCCGGCACATGGGCGGTAAACTCGGCCTCACCGAACCCCAGCGCCTGGATCTGCGTGCCCATCGCCCCGTCGAGGATGAGGATGCGCGCGCGCGCGGCCTCGGCGATGCGGTCGAACACGGGCGAGCGGGCGATGCGGTCGTGCATGCGAGCCTTGTGAAACACCAGAGGGCACCATCCCGGTGCCTCCGTGTGACGTAGCGCGCGCCCGAAGATGCGCCAACCTCATTTTTCTCACGAGGATCATGCGAAGCGTTCATGCACGGCGCCGCGCCGGACGAGTGCTGCGCGACGCAATCGCCGCAGCGGCCATGCACCTTGCCCATCGGACCGGCGGCCCGAAGCACCGCCGGAACCATCGCGTCAGTCGCGCCGCGCCGCGCGCCGGGGGCTGTCGCGTCAGCAGTGTCCATGGCCGGCCGCCTCTGGCCCGGCCACATCGAGGACAAGCAGCAGCCGCGTCTCGCCGCTGCCCTCGATCGGCGGCGAGCGGTGCAGCAGTGCCGTCTCCTCGCCCGGCCAGAGGCTGCCGCGGAAGAGGCCGACCCAGCCG
>CALJZN010000014.1 GCA_937983405.1 uncultured Paracoccaceae bacterium | reverse complement strand
ATGGACTACATGAAGACGGTCTATGCCCGCGCCGGCTCGCCCGAGGTCATCCAGATGCCGCTGACGAGCTTCGATCCGGAGTATCGGCTGCACGGCATCGCGGCCGAAAGCTGGGAGCAGTCCGAGGACGGGCTGACCTGGATCTTCACCCTGCGCGAGGGCCTGCGCTTCTCCGACGGCGCGCCGATCACCGCCGAGGACTATGTCTTCGCGCTGCAGCGGGCGGCGACGGGGGGCTACGACTTCGCCTGGTACTGGGACTTCGCGGGCGGCATCCTGAACTGGAAGGCCGTCTCGGAAGGGCGCATGCAGCTCTCCGAGCTCGGCGTGCGCGCCCTCGACGATCGCCGGATCGAGGTGCGCACCGCCACGCCCAAGCCCTATCTGCCCTCGGTCGTGACGCTGTGGTTCGCCGTTCCCAAGCACATGGTCGAGAAGCACGGGGACGAATATGCGGCCAATGTCGCCACGCTTGTGACCTCGGGGCCGTTCACGGTTGCCAGCTGGGAGAAGGCCAGCAACTCCACCGTGCTCGTGCGCAACCCCTACTACAGCGCCCCCTGGCCCGCATCGGTGGACCGGGTCGAGCTGTTCCCCGCGCTCGGCGAGCCGGCGGTGGGCCTGCCCGCCTACATGGCCGGCGAGGTCGATTTCACCTATCTCAACGCCGGGCAGATCCCCTTCGTCGAAAGCCGTTTCCCTGAGCAGCTCCGCACCAACTCGATCTTCGCGACAAGCTACATCTCGTTCGACCTCGAGTCGCCGCCCTTCGACAACGCGGACGTGCGCAAGGCCTTCTACTACGCCGTCAACCGCGAGGAGCTGACCCAGACGGTGCTGAAGAACCTCGCGATCCCGGCCGGCTCGATCCTGCCGCCCTCCTTCCCCGGCTACAACCCCGAGGTGGTGGCGCAGGCGGTCTTCGACCCCGAGCGCGCGCGCGAGCATCTGGCCAGGGCGGGCTACCCCGGCGGGCGGGGCTTCCCCGAGGTCGAGATCTGGTATCGCGACCAGGGCGGCTACAACGGGGCGATCACCGCGCCGATGCTCCAGTACCTCCAGGCGCAGTTCAAGCAGATCCTCGGCATCGACATGAAGATCCGGGTCATGCCGATGCAGGACTGGATGGACGGGCTGCTGAGCCGCAGGAACAACCTGTTCCTCGCGCCCTACGAGTACGACTACATCGACCCGTCGAACTTCTACGGGATCTTCTACAACGGCGGCCGGCACCACCACCGCATCGCCGAGTATGACGCGCTGGTGGCGGCGGCGGATGCCAACCCGAACTGGGAGGAGCGCTATGCCCTCTACGCCCGGGCCGAGCAGATCCTGATCGACAACGCCTCGATGGTGCCGCTCGTCCATCCGGTGCAGAAGTTCGCCGTGAGCAACCGTCTGTCGGGCCCCGCGGTCGAGCCCAACGCGCAGGGGATGACGCCGCTCAACCGTCTGTTCCAGTACTTCTACGCCCATGTGACCGTGACGCGCTGAGCGCCCGGCCGGCCCGCCGCCGCGGCGGGCCGGCCCCCTCCTCCCCCTCCCGCCCTCCGGTCCGCCCGCCATGACCGCCGACGCCGCCCGGCCCGTGCTCGAGATCGAGGATCTCCACGTCGCCTTCCGCCAGCCCGACGGGGTAGTGCGGGCGGTGCGGGGGGTCTCGTTCTCGGTCGCCCCGGGCGAGACGCTCGGCATCGTGGGCGAAAGCGGCTCGGGCAAGTCGGTGACCTGCATGGCCGCCCTGCGCCTGTTGCGCGAGCCGCCCGCGATGCTGCGCGCCCGGCGCATCCAGCTCGACGGGGTGGACGTGCTGGCCGCCGACCGGCGCAGGCTGTCGGGCCTGCGCGGCAGGGTGGCCGCGATGGTGTTCCAGGATCCGATGACGGCCTTCGACCCGATGTTCACCGTCGGCGACCAGATCGCCGAGACGATCCGCGCCCACCGCCCCGCCGCGCGCGCCGCGGCCCGGGCCGAGGTGCGCGCGCTGCTCGCCGGGGTCGAGATCCGCAACCCCGACCAGGCCGCGGCCAGCTACCCCCACCAGCTCTCGGGGGGCATGCTCCAGCGGGCGATGATCGCCATGGCGCTGTCCTGCCGGCCGAAGCTTCTGATCGCCGACGAGCCGACGACGGCGCTCGACGTCACCGTCCAGGCGCAGATCCTCGACCTGATCAAGCGCATCCAGGCGCAGAACGGCATGGCGCTGGTGATGATCACCCACGATCTCGGGGTGGTCGCCGAAACCGCCGACCGCGTGGTGGTGATGTATGGCGGCCGGGTGATGGAGACCGCGCCGGTCGCGGCGCTGTTCGACGCGCCCCGCCACCCCTACACGCGCGCGCTGCTCGCCTCGATCCCCGGCCTGCGGGCCGGGCGCGGCCGGCTGGCCGAGATCCCCGGCGCCGCGCCCGACCCTGCCGCGCCGTCGCCGGGCTGCCCCTTTGCCCCGCGCTGCCGCGAGGCCGAGGCCGCCTGCGCGGCCGCCCTGCCCGAGCTGCGCGCGCTCGGGGGCGCGGCGGCCGTCGCCTGCATCCGGGCCGCCGCATGACGCCTGCGCTCGAGCTCCGCGGCCTCGGCAAGAGCTTTCCGCGCCCCCGCGGCCGCGGCCTGATCGAGGTCGTGCGCGATGTCGATCTCGCGATCCCGCAGGGGCGCATCCTCGGGCTGGTGGGCGAGAGCGGCTCGGGCAAGACGACGACGGGGCTGATGGCGCTGCGCCTCGTCGAGCCGACCGCGGGGCGCATCCTGCTTGAGGGCACCGACATCACCGCGCTGCCCCAGTCCGCGCTCAAGCCCCACCGGGCGCGCATCCAGGTCGTCTTCCAGGACAGCGCGACCGCGCTCAACCCGATGCTGACGATCCGCCAGAGCGTGGCCGAGCCCCTGGGCATCCACGCCCGCTGCAACGCCGCCGAGGCGCGCGGGCGCGCCGATGCCTGGCTTGCGCGGGTGGGCCTGCCGGGCTACGGCGACCGCTACCCGCACGAGCTTTCGGGCGGGCAGCGCCAGCGCGTGGCGATCGCCCGGGCGCTGATCCTCGGCCCCTCGGTGCTGATCGCCGACGAGCCGACAAGCGCGCTCGACGTCTCGGTGAAGGCGCAGATCGTCAACCTGCTGATGGACCTGCAGGCCGAACTGGGGCTTGCGATCCTGTTCATCAGCCACGACCTGTCGGTGGTGCGCGCGCTCTGCGACGAGGTGGCGGTGATGTGGCTCGGCCGCATCGTCGAGCGCGCGCCGACCGAGACGCTGTTCGCGCAGCCGCTCCACCCCTACACCCGCAGCCTGCTCGATGCGATCCCGGTCGCCCATCCGGCGCTGCGCCATGCGCGCCGTTTCCCCACCCGCGAGGCGCTCGAGGCCGAGGCGCCGCGCGCCGCGGCGCCGGGCGCCGCGGGCCTGCGCGAGGTGGCGCCGGGCCACCTTGTCGAGGTCCTTCCCCCCCGCAGCGGAGCGGCGGCATGATCGGCTACATCCTGAGGCGGCTTCTGGCCGTGGCGGTCACCTTCCTTGCGGTCTCGGTGCTGATCTTCTCGATGATGCACGCGGTGCCGGGCGGCCCCTTCGATGCCGGCGAGATGCCGCTGCCGCCCGAGGTGCGCGCGCGGCTGAACGCGCAATACGGCCTCGACCGCCCGGTCTACGTCCAGTACCTGAACTACATGGCCGGCGTGCTGCGGGGCGACTTCGGCGTGCCCTTCCAGGCCCCCGGCGAAACGGTGGTGTCGCTGATCGCGCAGGCCTGGGTGCCCTCGCTCCTGCTCGGGGGGCTCGGCGTGCTGATCGGTGCGCCGCTGGGCATCCTGCTCGGCATGGCGGCGGCGGTGCGGCGCAACAGCTGGGTGGATTATCTCGCCTCGGCGGTGGCCACGCTCGGGCTGACGGTGCCGATCTTCGTCACCTCGATGCTGCTCATCCTCGTCTTCGCGGTCTGGCTCAACTGGCTGCCGGCCTCGGGCTGGGGCGAGCCGCGCCGCTGGATCCTGCCCGTCGCCGCCTATGCGACGATCCCGCTGGCGACCTATGCGCGCTTCACCCGCGCCGCGATGCTCGACACGCTCAACAAGCCCTTCGTCACGGTGCTGCGCGCCAAGGGCCTGAGCGAGCGGCGCATCCTGTTCCGCCATGTCCTGCGCAACTCGGCGATCCCGCTTGTGACCGTGTTCCTGCCGATGTTCATCGGCACGGCGACGGGGTCGATCTTCGTCGAGGCGATGTTCCGCGTGCCGGGGCTGGGCTCGTTCTTCGTCACCTCCATCAAGACGCGGGACTATCCGCTCGAGATGGCGCTCATGCTGATGCTCACCCTGATGTTCTGCGTGGCCTATCTGGTCTCGGACCTGCTTTATGCGCTGCTCGATCCGCGCATCCGCCATGCGGAGCGGCGGCGATGAGCACGGCGACGCAGGCGGCCCCGCGGCCGCGGATGCGCGGGCCGCTCGGTCAGGCGTGGCGGCGCTTCACCGCCAACCGCGCCGCGGTGGCCGGCGGGATCACGCTCAGCGCGATCGTGCTGCTTGCGCTGCTCGCCCCCCTGATCGCGCCCACGGGTCCGAACGACCAGGCCTTCCTTGCCCGGTCGCTTGCCCCGCCGAGTGCCGAGCACTGGTTCGGGGTGGACGATCTCGGGCGCGACTTCTTCACGCGCATCCTCTACGGGGCGCGCATCTCGCTGGCGATCGGCTTCCTCGCCGCCTTCGGCGCGGTGCTGATCGGCATTCCGCTCGGGGCGGCGGCGGGCTATTTCGGCGGCTGGACCGACTGGGCGGTGATGCGCACGGTCGAGCTGTTCTCGGTCGTGCCGCCGCTGCTGGCCGCGCTGCTGCTGGGCGCGGCCTTCGGCGGCGGGGTCGTCACGATCGTGGTGGTGGCCGGGCTGTTCGGCTGGGTGCAGGTCTGCCTGCTCGTGCGCGCGCAGGTCAAGTCGCTGAAGGAGAAGGAGTTCATCCGCGCCGCCCGGGCGCTGGGCGCGACGCCGGGCTATGTGCTGCGGCGGCATCTGGTGCCGAACGCCGTCTCGCCCATCATCGTGGGCTTCGTGCTGGCGATCCCGCTTGCGATGATGCTCGAGGCGTCGCTCTCCTTCCTCGGGGTCGGCGTGCCGCCGCCCACGCCCTCCTGGGGGCAGATGATCAACACCGGGATCAACTTCATGTATTTCTACTGGCACATGGCCGTCTTCCCGACGGCGGCGCTCGGCATCACGGTGCTGGCGACCTCGCTGTTCGGCGACGGGCTGCGCGATGCGCTCGATCCCTCGCTCAAGGGGGTCTGAGGATGGCGGGCGACCTGCGCGGCGAATTCCTGCTCGACCCGGACGTGGTGTTCCTCAACCACGGCTCCTTCGGGGCCTGCCCCCGGCCGGTCTTTGCCGTCTACCAGGACTGGCAGCTCCGGCTCGAGCGTCAGCCGGTGGCCTTCCTCGACCCGCTGCGCGGCTACGCCGCCTGGATGCGGCAGGCGCGCGAGGCGCTTGCGGCCGAGGTCGGGGCGGATCCGGCCGACCTCGTGGGTGTGACCAACGCCACCCAGGGGCTCAACATCGTCGCGCGCTCGCTGCCGCTGGCCCCGGGCGACGAGATCCTGACGACCGACCACGAATATGCCGCGCTCGACAAGACCTGGGCCGCCGCCGCGCGGCGGACGGGGGCGCGCATCGTCCGGGCTGCGGTGCGGCTGCCGCTCGACTCCGAGGCGGCCTTCTTCGAGGCGCTCGCCGCGGCGATCACGCCGCGGACGCGGGTGCTGTTCCTGTCGCAGATCACCTCGCCCACGGCGCTGCTGTTCCCGGTCGCCCGGATCGTGGCCGAGGCGCGGGCGCGGGGCATCTGGACGGTGATCGACGGCGCCCATGCGCCCGGGCACATCCCGCTCGACCTCGACGCGCTCGGGGCGGACTTCTACGCCGGCAACTGCCACAAGTGGATGATGGCCCCCAAGGGCGCGGCCTTCCTGCATGTGCGCCGGCCGCTGCAGCGGATGATCGACCCGCTCGTCATCTCGCACGGCTGGACCGAGACGATGCATTCCGGCGACGAGCCGGGGCAGTTCGGCAACACGCCCTTCATCGACAGCCTCGAGATGCAGGGCACGCGCGACCCCTCGGCCTTCCTCGCGGTGCCCGCCGCGCTCGCCTTCCGCCGGGCCCACCGCTGGGACGAGGTCGCCGCCCGCTGCCGGCGGATGCTCGACGCGCTCGAGGCGCGGGTCTGCGCGATGACGGGCCATGCGCCGTTTGCCGCGCCGGGGTTCCGCGCCCCCCAGATGGCCGCGCTGCAGGTGCCCGACTGCGACATCGCGCAGCTCCAGCGCGAGCTGCTGGCGCGCTTCGCGGTCGAGGTGCCCTGCTTCCTCTGGAACGGGCGGAGGATTGTCCGCGTTTCGGTGCAGGGCTACAACACGCAGGCCGACCTCGACCGCCTGGTCGAGGGCCTCGAGGCGCTGCTGCCCGCAGCCGCGGCGCCGGCCCTCGGGCGGTAGAGGGCCGGGCCCGGGCGTCCGGGGTAAGGGGATGCGATGGAAGGCGATGCTCCGGGCACGGGCCGGACCCTCGGCCACCGCCCGACGGCCGCGGCCGTGCTCGAGGCGCTGGCGGGGATGGTCGAGCGCGCGGGCCTGCAGCCCGGCGACCGGCTGCCGCCCGAGCTTGCCCTCGCCCGGCAGCTCGGCGTGGGGCGGACGACGATCCGCGAGGCCATGACCCGCCTCGAGGGTGCAGGTCTGGTCCGGCGGCGCCGGGGCGACGGAACCTATCTGGTCGGGCATCTGCGCGGCGACGGGAACAGCCCGGTGCCGGCCTCCGTCCGGCTCGAGGGGACGGCGCTGCTCCGCCTGCTCGAGGTGCGCCGGGTGATCGAGGCCGCCGTGGTCCGCAAGGCCGCGCAGCAGGCCGGCGCGCGGCAGCGGCAGGCGATCCTCGAGCGGATGGAGCGGCTGATGGCCATCGTCGCGCGCGGCGAGGATTACCGCGAGGCGGACATCGCCTTTCACGCCGCGGTGGCCGAGGCCACCGGCAACCCGATGTTCGGCCAGATCCTCGCCCGGCTCGACGAGCTGTTCGAGCGTTCGGAGCATTCGCCCTTCACCCGGTCCGACTTCGGCCTCTCCTCCTTCCCGCATCACCGCAGCCTGGCCTGCGCGATCGCCGCGGGCGATCCCGACGCGGCCGAGGCCGCGCTGCACGCCATCGTCGACGAGGTGGAGGGCACGATCCGGCAGATCATCGGCGAGGCGACGGAGCGGCGCTGAGTGCGGGGGCAGTCGCGCCCCGGCCGCGGCGGCTGGAAGGGGCCGGAGGGGGGGGCGATCGCGGCGCAGCCGCCGCATCGCAGCCCTCGGCGCCCCCGTCGGCCCGCGGGCGATCGGATGACCCGTGCCGCCGCACGCCGCCGGCGCGCCCTGCGCCACAGGTCCCATCGGGGCGGGCGTCGCGCGGGCCCGCGCGGTCGCCTCGGCCTCGGGCAACCGGAGGAAGCAGTCCGTCGCGAGAGGGTCGCAAATCCGACCCGCGACAGGATCGAGGGCGGCGGCCTTGGGGGAGATTCCCGGCGCACCGGGGGCCGCCGCATCCTGCGCTTCCGTTCCTGCCGTGCAGGATCGCCCTTGTCAGATCGGGCGGGTCCTTGCGCGCGCCTTGCCGGCGGTGGTCATCGCCCGTCTGGGGTCGCGCGCGAGCGAGCGGATGAACGCGACACGCCGAAAGCGCAGCGCCGACCAGTCGTCTTCGATGGCGATCTGGCGCACAGCTTCGAAGCCGAGCGCGCCGAGCGGCGCCCAGCCGGCATCGCGACCGACGTCGGAGGCGGAGCGCTTCGAGGATTTCCTCCGATCGGTGAACCAGACGACGGCATCGCCCTCGGCCTCGGCGGCAACCTCGGGCGCCAGCCGGGCGATCTCGGCGCAGGAGCGGACGAGCACGAGACACGCATCGGCCGCGGAGAGCTGCGCCTCGAGCGTCACATCTTCGGACCACTGCGCGACGAGGGCTGCAAGGTCGGGCGGCGCGCCCTGCACGACCAGCGTCGTGCCCGGCTTGATCTGAAGTTTCCCGAGAACCGCGTTCACCGTGCGACACCATCGGTCGAGCCGTCCTGCAGGATCCCCCACCTGGGCCCGAACGGATCCTGCACCATGCCCCAATCGTCGCCCCAGGGCTGGCGGGTGTAGGGCACAAGCTCGGTGCAGCCGGCTGCCAGCGCACGGTCCCACCACATGCGGCCATCGGTCACGACCAGTTGCAGATGCCCGAAGCCGGGCTGGATCGCGCCGATCTCGGCCCCGCCCGGGTTCATCCCCGAATCGGTCATCATCAATGCGCCGCCGTTGATCAGCACCTGCCCGTGCATCACGCCGGGGCTGCCGTCGTAAAAGGGCATCCGCCCGATGTCCTCGGCCCCGAAGGCGCGGGCGTAGAAATCCATCGCCTCGGCGGTGCGGCCGGCCATGGCGATGTAGGGGACGACGCCCTGCATGGGGTTTGCCCCCGGTGACCCGGCTTGCGTCATTCCGTCCTCCCTGACAGGGCATCCTTGCGCACCCTATTTCTATTTGACGTCAAGTTAAGATGCCCGGGATACCCCCCGATCTCCTGCCGCAGGGCACGGTCCTTTCGACCCGCGACACCTGTCTGTGCCTTGCGCTGCGGCAGCGGCCGCACGCTGGTTGGAGAGCGCGCGCCGGATCGGGCCGGGGCACGGGATGGCGTGACCGGTCCGTTCCATCTGGGCCGCATCCCGGCCCAAGACCACCACCTTGAGATCGCGCACGTCCCGCGCCGCCTTGGCACCGCGTCCCGGTGTCGATCCGGGTCAGGCCCGGCGCCGCCCGGGCGCCCGGCAGCCGCAACGCCTCCGCCGCACGCTCGGCCGCGGGCATGAGGTCCGCCAGCCGATCCCGCATCAGCGCGATACGCGGGTCGAGCGGCAGGGCCAGAAGTTGCCCGGCCGACAGCCGCAGGCGACAGAGGGCTTCCGGCGCAGGCCCGGCCCCGGCGGCGGCGGGCCGGCTTGGCCGCCGCGTCAGCGCCATCGCCGACGGTTCGACCCTGCCCGTCGACACCCCCGCCAGATCGACCGCGCGCTCGAGCCCCTCACTGCGCTCGACCCTGCTGGCCGGCGCAGCCGCGAGCTTGGCCTGCGCATCCACGACAGAGGGCCCCGAGCTGAGCATCGCCCCGGCCGCTGCCGGCAGCGCCGCGATCCGCGCGCGCCGCGCGAGGGCGGCAAGCCGGGCGGTGGCCAGCTCCGCGCGGCCGCCGTCGACACTTTCCCGCCCGGCACGCACCCGCCGGAGGCCCACCTCCGCAAGGCGGACGGACACAGGTTTCTCCGTCATCGGATGCCCGTTGCCCTGGCGGGCCTCGCGTCTTGCGCAGGACCGACAGATCGATAGGTCGCATGACGATGGCCGAGACCGCGACCCTGTCCTCGAAGGTCCAGATCGCGATCCGCGAGGCGATCCGGACGGCCCGGGCCTGGAAAGCCGGGCTGACCTTCGCCTTCGTTTCGAAGGACACCGGCGAGCTGCTCGTGCCGGTGCCGAAGACGCAGAACCTTCGAGGGCTCGCGAAGCGGGCGCGGCCCGAGGAGTATCGCGACCGCTCGAACCGGATCTGATGATCCTCGCCGACACCTCGGCCCGGAGCCGACAATCGGCCCGGATCGCATCGCTGATCGGCTCGCCCACCGGCGAGGCCGTCGCCGGGCATCTGCCCGATCGGGTGGCGTGGGTGGTGCCGACCATGGTCCAGCTCGAATTTGCCAGATGCTTCGCCCGCGAGCTGGGCGAGGACAAGGCCGATCAGGTCCTCGCCTTCACGCAGGTCGGCCGGGTCGTGCCCCTCGACACCGGGATCGCGCCTGCGGCGGCCGAGGCCTGCCGCGCGCATCGCCTTGCGACCGCCGATGCCACCCTCTTCGCCATGGCGCGCGCGAGGGGCGCGGTGCTGGTGACCTGCGCGGCGCATTTCGAGGGGTTGCCGGGGGGTGCAGGTCATCCGCAAACGGCCTTCCTGACCATCGGCCGCGCTCGGCCGCCATCTGCTCGTTGATCCTGCGCACCATCGCGGCCCTGATCACGGGCCGCCGCCCGGCGACCGCGGCAGGGCTGACGCCGAGCGCCGCCGCGATCTGCAGGGCAGCGCCAATGGCGCGGCCGGTCCCGGCCCCGGGGCGGATGCGCAGCCGGCCGCCGGGGCGCTGCGCGAGATCCGAGGGCGGTGTGCCCTTACCAATGATCGGTCGGCTCAGGCTTGCCGGGCAGTCCGGGCACGGCACCCCTCAGGCCGCGCAAGAGCTTTCGCCCCCGCCGCAAGACCGCTCGGCCATGGCGGGAAGGGGTTCTTTTCCCGTTCCGCAAGCGGGCCCTCGGCGACAAAGGCCGCCGGGAAGGCCGCGAAGGCGGGCCTGATGTCGGGGAGCGCGTCGAGCCCCTCGGGGCTGACACCGGCCGGGTTGCCGTCTGCATCGCCGACGCCCTCCCGCTCCGGCACCGCGCAGCGGGCAACCGCCCGGGCGATGTCGAGCGCCAGATTCTCGGCCGTCGCCTCGGCCGTCGCCTCGGGCGGCCGGACCTCGACGGCGGGATCGGCGCGCGCGGAGAGCATCGGCGCGGACGTCGGCGGGTGCCCCTTCGGCCGCACGCCGGGCAGCAGGTCGGGCCAGCGCGGCGCGTTCGTCCGGTCGGGGAATGCCTGCATGCGTCTCCCTCTCCTCGACCAGCGTCACCTCGCACATCGGCCCCAGCACCGGATCGACCGCCCCCGGCCGGTCGAACCTGGCCTCGACGCCCTGCGGCCCCGGCATTTCGGTGCACCGGCCCGGCGTGGGCGACGGCCTGCATGCTTAAGGTCAGGCTTTCGCCCGAAGGCAGCGCTCAGCCGAATTCGACCTTGCAGGGGCCCCCGGCGATGGCCTGGCTCGTCAGCCGCTGGTCGGCAAAGCGCGCCTTCATCCGCCCGTCAGCGCCACCATGCCGGAGTGGGCGAGGAGCACGGCCCCCGATGGGGCCGCGCTAGCACGGGCGGGACGCGAGGGGTCTGCGCAGGGCGGCGGTCCGCGCCGGGCTGTTCGGGCGGCGCGGCGGATGTCGGGCCCGGCGATGGTGCTGGCGGGAGGGGCCGGCAGACGTTCCGGCGGCGTGGCCGTCGCGACATTGCCGAAGGGCTGGCAGGCTTGTCGCACCGGCGCGCGCGCCCGGCCCCTTTCCACGGTTGCGTGCGGCGCAGAGGGCAGAGCTTGCGGCGATGCTCGAGGCGGGGCCCGATCCGGCGGTGGAAAGCCCGGTGCGCCGGCGACGGGCGGACAGCCGGCGGCTGCCCTGCGAAGGCTTCGGGCGCGGGAAGCACCGGCGCACGCGGGGCAAGCGGCGCGCAGCAAGGGGTGACCGGCGGCTGTCGGCGCGGCCGCCCCGCCCCGGGCGCGATGCGGCAGCGCAGGAAGGGTTCGAGGGAACGCCGCCGGCAGCATCGCCGAAGCCCTTTCGCCGGAGGCCGAGGGCAAGCCCGCGAAGGGCTGGGTCCGCGACGAGCTGCGGCGCCTGATCGCCTCGTCCTGCGCAGGCCCGTTTCCGGTCTTGCCGGCGATGGGGCGGCCCTGCTTTTGCTGCGCCGCGCCCATGCCGGAGTCGCGCGACCAAAGCCCTATGCGATCTCGGCGGCAAAGCAGGGTTTCGTCGAACGTGATTCAAGACGCAAGGGCGCCACGGCGCCTTGCGGTCCGGCCCCCCGGCTTGAAAGGAGGGCCACCTTTCGCGCGCAACTCGACAGGATCCGGCCTGCCCAGCATCGGCCCCCATTTCCGCCTCGATGGCAGGGCCTCACGGGCCCGGTGCTCCGGCCCCCGAAGCCGGTCTTGTGCGCGACGCGCCGCACCGCGACGTCACCATCCGCGGCAAGATGGTCCGGCTGCGCGACAGGCGCCGGATCGGGCCGATGCGGACCACCGCACCCGCCGCCGGCAGACCGCTCGACCTGCCGGGCCCGAAGCAGAGCCGGCGCGGTGGGGCGCCATCGGCGGCCGGTCCCGAGGTGCGCTGCGAACACCGGCTGCCTCCCGGGGGCGCGCGGGTCCATCTTCCGGCCGGCACGAACGCGGCGTCCGGGATGCCGCCGCCCCGAGCGCGTCGGACCGGCCGCGGTGCCCCCAAGACGGGGGCTGGGCAAAATTCCGCTTGTGACGCCGCGCCGAACACTGCTAGACGCGCCGGCGGAGACGTGGCCGAGTGGTCGAAGGCGCGCCCCTGCTAAGGGCGTAGACGGGAAACCGTCTCGTGGGTTCGAATCCCATCGTCTCCGCCACATTCAGGTACTGAATCCGACCAGGGGCCCCTAACGGGGCCTTTTTTCTTTTTGTTTCAAAGGGCATTGGCAGGTCCATCCGCCCTCCGGAGACTGGGCGCTTGCCGAAGAATGGGTCTCCGAATGGCCCGTGTCTCTCTTCGAGCGCCCCTTGATGGCGGCGGGACGGCGTGAAACATCCCCGCATTTCCAGTGGGTTGCCGAGTTCATGGGTTCGCCCCGTTCGCGAGATAATCCGGTGGCGAAGACTGACACGAAAGCGCAGGGCGGTCGGAAGGACGGCTCCGCGGCGGCCGATCCCCAAGTCCGGCGGAAGCGTCCGAAGCGAGCCAGGACCCTGCCGGAAGTCTCTGATGACAAACAGACTTCGTGCCCATAGCCTGGCGCAATGTCGAACGGGCCCTGGACGGATGAAGAGAACGACCTGATCGTCGCGGACTACTTCGCGATGCTGGCCGACGATATCGCGGGGCGCCCCTACAACAAG
>CALJZN010000013.1 GCA_937983405.1 uncultured Paracoccaceae bacterium | reverse complement strand
CGGCCCTCGGTCAGGTCGGCCGGCAGGGCAACGCGGGTGTGGAACAGCGTGTCTTCGGCCAGCACCACGGCACCGTCGAGCAGCTGGTAGTGCGCGGCCTGCGTGCGCAGCCGCACCAGCGCGTCGAGAAACCGCGGCGCCTCCTCGATGTCGGCGGTGCCCACGGCGCGGATCGCCCGCGGGATCGAGATGCGGTGGCGCAGGTCCTCGGCCGGCAGCAGGATGCGCTCGAGCGGCCCCGTGGTCGCGATGGCATAGAACCGCGGCGCGCGGCTGACCCGCACCGCGGCGGCGTTGACCCAGATGCCGAAGCGGCGTTCCTTGCGCCAGACGGTGGCCGGGGCCGACGGGCCCTGGAGCGTCACGATCACGTCGAGCGGGCCCTCGGGCACCGGGGCCTCGCGCCGCACCGCGCCGAAGATCAGGATCTCCGAGCCGTCGAAATTGGCGGTGATGGCGATGCGGTTCTGGCTGACGTCGGCCACCAGGCTTTCGGCCGCCGTGCGCGCCGCCAGGGCCAGCAGCGCCATGAGCGCAAGGGCAAGCGCCCCCCTCACGGCCGGCCCGTCACGACGACGAAGTAGGGTTCGGACGGCTCCAGCAACAGGTCGAGCGCGATCTTGCCGCAGACCGCGAGCACCAGCAGCGCCAGCAGCACCCGCAGCTGCTCGGCCTTCAGCCGCAGGCCGAGGATCGCGCCCACCTGCGCCCCGACCACGCCGCCCACGATCAGCAGGACCGCCAGCAGAAGGTCGACCGAATGGTTGGTGACGGCATGCATCACCGTGGCGAAGGCGGTGACGAAGATGATCTGGAACAGCGAGGTGCCGACCACGATCTTGGTCGGCATGCCGAGGAGATAGATCATCGCCGGCACCATGATGAAGCCGCCGCCGACGCCCATGATGGCCGCCAGAAAGCCCACGAGGAAGCCCACGGCGACGGGCGGGATGACGCTGATGTAGAGGCCCGAGGTGCGGAACTTGAGCTTCAGCGGCAGGCGATGCACCCAGAGGTGATGGCGCCGCGCGGGCACCGCCCCCGGCCGGCGCGACCGGCGCAGCGCCCCCACCCCCTCGCGCAGCATGAGCGTGCCGATGAGCCCGAGGAACAGCACATAGGACAGCTGCACGAAGAGGTCGAGCTGGCCGAGGCGCCGCATCGCGTTGAACACCAGGATACCCGCCGACGAGCCCGCAAGCCCGCCCGCCAGCAGCACCAAGCCCATGCGCAGATCGACCGTCTTGCGGCGCAGATGCGCAAGGAACCCCGAGACCGACGAAGCCACCACCTGATTCGCCCCTGTCGCGACCGCGACCGCCGGCGAGATGCCGATGAAGAACAGCAGCGGCGTGATCAGAAAGCCGCCGCCCACGCCGAACATGCCCGACAGCAGCCCGACCACCCCGCCAAGGCCGAGCAGCAGGAAGCCATTGACCGAAACCTCGGCGATGGGAAGGTAGATCTGCATGGGCCGGACCCCTGCCGCCTGCCCTGCCTTTAGCGCGGGGCGCGACGCATGCCTAGGGGCCCGGGGCCGGGTTGCCCCCGCTGCGACGCCCGGCTCCGGCAACGGCGCCGACCGGGCCGCGCCGACCCGCCCCGCGCCGACCCGCCCCGCGCCGCGTGACCGGCGGCATCAACCGGGTCCGAGGAAGCCCGCCGCCTCGTCCACCGTCTGCACATCGCCGAAGGACAGCGCGAAGGTGACGAGCGCGCCCATGTGCTCGAAGTCCGACCGCGTGGCGGTGGCGTCCGACAGCAGCACGGCGCGGAAGTTCTCCATCATCGCGTCGCGGCCCGAGCTTTCGCAGCAGACGTTGGTCAGCGTGCCGGCGATCAGCACCGTGTCGATTCCGCGCGCCCGCAGCAGGCCGGGCAGGGGCGAGGCGCCGGGGATGAAGGCCGAAAAGCGGTCCTTGTCGGCATGCAGGTCGCCTGCCTGCACGTGGAGGCCCGGCGTGAAGCCGTAGCCCGCCCCGCCGTGCTGCAACTCGGCCCGGACCCGGCCGGCAAGGTCGGGCGGCAGCAGCCGGTCGAAGAACCCCGTCCAGTCCCGGTCCGACGGCGGGAAGGCCGAGCGCACCCAGGCCACCGTGCCCCCCGCCGCCCGCAGCGCTGCCGCCATGCGGTTGATCGCCGGCACGATCGCGCGCGCGGCCGGCACCTCGAGCGTGCCGCCGGGGGCGGTGAAGATCGCCTGCATGTCGATCACGACCAGCGCGGTTTCGGCCGGCACGAGGCGGTCGTGCACATGCAGCCGGCCGCGGCGGGCGATGAGCCTGGCGGCGATCTCGGTGGGCAGGGCGGTGGGGTGCATCGGCATTTCCCGGCAACGCGGCTATCCTGCCATCTGACGCCGAAGCGGAGGGGGGCGCAATGGGGGCGATCGTCGTGGGCTATCTCGACCCGTTCCGCCCCTTCTGCTGGTGCGAGGGGGGCGCGCATCGGGGCAGCTTCCTCGACGCGCTGCGCGCGCTCGCCGCGGCCCGGGGCGAGCGGCTGGCCTTCGTCCCCGGCAGCCTTGCGGGCCTGCCCGGGGCGCTGGCCGCGGGGCGGATCGACGCCATCGCCGCCAAGGCGGCGACGCCGGGGCGGGCGGGGGCCTTCGCCTTCTCGCGCCCGCTGGCCCGCACCGGCGCGGCGCTGTTCGCCCCGGCGGGCAGGGCGGCGCCGTCGCTGGAAGTGGCGGGGGCGGCCAGCGTCGCCACCCCGGCCGAGGGGCCGCTCGCCGCCTTGCTGCCGCGCCTGGCCCCGTCGCTGGCCATCCTGCCGGTCGCCGACTATGCCGCGGCGCTTGCCGCCGTGCTGGACGGCCGCGCCGCCTTTGCGGCACTCAACGCCGATGCCGGCGCGGACGAGGCGGCAGCGCGCTTCCCCGGCCGCTTCGCCGCGCCCGGCCCGCGATTTGCCGAGCTCGACCTTGCGCTGGCGGTGGCCCCCGGCGATCCGCGGGGCGTGCTCGCCCGGCTCGGGCTGGCCTAGTTCATCATCCGCACCAGCACCAGCGCGATGCCGGGAAAGGCGATCAGCAGCGCCAGGCGCACCAGGTCGGCCAGCAGGAAGGGCACCACCCCGCGGAAGATGGTGGCCAGCGGGATGTCGCGCACCATGGTCTTGAGGATGAACACGTTCAGCCCCACGGGCGGGGTCAGCAGGCTGATCTCGATGGCCACCACCACGAGGATGCCGAACCAGACCGGATCGATCCCCAGCGCCTGGACGATGGGGAAGAAGATCGGGATCGTCAGCAGCATCATCGACAGGCTTTCGAGGAAGGCACCGAGAACGAAGTAGATCACCATCATCGCGACCACGATGGCCACCGCCGAGGCGTCGAGGCCGTTCAGGAACGCCGCCAGCGCCCGGGCGAAGCCCATCATGTCGAGCATCGCGTTGAAGATCGTCGCGCCGAACAGCAGCGCGATCATCATCGCCGAGGTCCGCGCGCTTTCGGCCAGGATGTCGATGAAGCTGCCGAGCGTCAGCCGCCGCTTGCCCAGCACGAAGAGGAAGGCGCCGAAGGCGCCGATGCCGGCGGCCTCGGTGGGGGTGAAGACGCCCAAGTAGATGCCGCCCAGCACCACCGCGAACAGCACGACGATGGGCCAGACCCCGGACGAGACGCGGATGCGCTCGGCCCAGGGCGTGCGCGCCGCGGCCGGCCCCGCGGCGGGGTCGAGCCGGGTGACAAGGGCGATGGCGACCAGATAGCCCAGAACCCCCAGCGCCCCGGGCAGGATGCCGGCGATGAAGAGATGGCCGATGTTCGTGCCCGTGAGGATGCCGTAGATGAGCAGGATCACCGACGGCGGGATGAGGATGCCCAGCGTCCCCCCCGCCGCGATCGAGCCCGCCGCGAGCCCGTCGGCATAGCGGTGGTCGCGCATCGGCTGCATGGCGACCCGGCTCATCGTCGAGGCGGTGGCCATGGACGAGCCCGACACCGCCGAGAACCCGGCGCAGGCGGCGATGGTGGCCATCGCGAGCCCGCCGCGGTAGTGGCCGAGGAAGGCGTTCGAGGCGCGGTAGAGGTCGTGGCTGATGCCGGCGCGGGCGATGAGGTTGCCCATCAGGATGAACAGCGGCAGCACCGTGAAGGTATGCGACTGCGCCAGTTCGACGATCTGGCTGACGACGATGGTGTTGGCCGCCGTGACGCTGCGCAGCGTGGCAAGGCCCGCATACCCCACCGACCCCAGTGCGAAGGCGATGGGCATCCCGGCGAGCAGCAGGGCGATCAGCCCGGCGATGACCAGCGCGCCGGCGCCCATCAGCCTTCGACCTCGGCCAGGAACGACCGGCGCAGCGCCACCGCGACCGCCGCGGCCAGGAACAGGGCCGCGCAAAGCCCGGTGCAGACCGCCATGAACTCGATCAGCCGGCCGACCGGCAGGTGATACATCTGCGTCACCTCGGCCTTCACCCGCGGGCGCTGGGCGTGCAGCCAGAACCGCCAGGCGAGGCCGGCCGAGAGGCCGGCCATGACCAGGTTGAACAGCACCGCGCGGACCCGGCGGAACCAGCGCGGCAAAAAGCCGTCGAGCACCGAGATGCGCACATGCTCGGTCCGCGCGGTGACGAGGACCAGCGACAGGAACACAAGCACCGCCATCATGTAGGACATCAGCTCGAACGCCCCCGAGATCGGCGCGCGGAAGACGTAGCGCAGCACGACGTTGGCGAAGGTCAGCAGCATCATCGCCGCAAGGATCGCCGCCGGGGCAAGCGCGAGTGCGCGCTCGAGGCGCGCCAGGCCGGGCGCGAGCGTCAGAAGCCCCGTTGCTGCCGGGCCCATGGCGCCGGGCGCCCCCCGCCCGTCGCGGGCGGGGGGGCTGCCGGCCCTACTTGCCGGCATAGGCGGCCTGTTCGGCCTTGATGAAGGCGATCACCTCGTTGCCGTCGAGCCCCTTCTGGGCGATCCGCGCGACCCAGTCGGCGGCGAAGGGGGCCAGGCGCTCCTCGAGCTCGGCCATGAAGGCCGCATCGGGCTCGATCACCGTCGCGCCGCCCTCGCGCATCGCGGCCATGCCCTTCGCGCCCACCCGGTCGAAGGCGCCGCCGGCCAGCGCGGCCAGATACTCGCCCGTCACGCTGTCGAAGGCCGGGCGCACCGCCTCGGGGATGCGCGCATAGGCGTCCTCGTTCATCATCACGTAGAAGGAGGAGTTGAACAGCCCCCCCGGCACGTCGAGGTAGACCGAGACGAGATCCTTCAGGTTGAAGGTCAGATAGCTGTCGGGGGTCATGAAGGTGGCATCGACCACCCCGTTGGCCAAGAGCTCGTAGGTCGTGGGCGCGGGCGACGAGACCACCGCCGCGCCGAGCGCGGCGTTCACCCGGTCCTGCCCGCCGCCGCCCGAGCGCGTGAGCATTCCCTCGAAGTCGGCCAGCCGCCGCAGCTCGCGGTTGCGCGTCATCACCCCGCCCGGCGAGTGGACGAACACCGACAGAAGCCTGACCCCGTCGTGCTCGCCGAGCGGGGCGAAATACCGCTCGTAGGCGCGCCAGTAGGCGACCGAGGCGGCCTCGCCCGAGATCGCCATGAAGGGCATCTCCATCACGCCGGGAAAGGTGAAGCGGTCGGTGTTGTAGCCGTGCACCGACAGCGCGAGGTCGATCACCCCGTCCTCGATCGCCTCGATCTGGCGCGGCGGCGGGACCAGCGCGGTGGCGGTGAACTCGATGCGCACCTCGCCGTTCGTGACCTCGGCGACCTTCTCGGCCCAGGGGCCGAACACGTCGGTGCGGAACAGATGGGTGGGCGGCACCCACCAGTTGAAGGTGAGCACGGTTTCCGCCGCGGCCGCGCCCGCGGAAAGCGCGGCGGTCAGCGCGACGGCGAGGCCGGAAATGGATGTCCTGCGCATGGCTGTTGGGTCTCCCTGACATCGGTCTCGGTGCTTGCATCGGCGGGGCCGGCCGGCGAGACCTTCCCGGCGGCCCCGGACTGCGGCGCCCCGCGCCGCAGCCTAGCAGGGAAATGCCTCCCTGCAATGCGATCGCGCGCGGCGCTCACAGCGCGAAAGCCCCCACGCTGGCGCCGCCGCAGACATACAGCACCTGCCCGGTGACGAAGCCCGCCGCGGGGTCGGCGAAGAACATCATCGCGCGCGCCACGTCCTCGGGCTCGCCCAGCCGGCCCACGGGGATGCGGGCGGCAAGCTCGGCCTCGCGGGCGCTGTCCTTGGGGATGATCTCCCACAAGTTCGGGGTGCGGATCGGCCCCGGCGCCACCACGTTCACCGTGATGCCGTGCGGCGCCAGTTCCAGCGCCCAGGTGCGCGCCATGCCCGCCATGGCGGCCTTGGTCGCGCCGTAGGCGGTGCGCGTGGGCACCCCCAGCGCGGCGCGCGAGCCGGTGAACAGGATGCGCCCGAAGCGGCGCCCCTTCATGGCGGGCAGGAAGGCCTGCGCCAGCGTCAGCGCCGCGGCAAGGTGCAGCTGGGCGAGGCCGAGGATGTCCTCGGGCCGCGCCGCCTCGACCGGGGCCGGCCGGATCGCCCCGGCGTTGTGGACCAGATGCGTCACCGCGTGCCCCGCCGCGATCGCCGCTGCCGCCGCGCGTGTCGCCACGGGGTCGAGCAGGTCGGCCGCGGCATGGATCAGCCCCGGCGGCGCATCGGCCGGTGCCGCGCGGTCGAGCGCGATCACCGTCCAGCCGCGGGCCAGCATCGCCTCGGCGGTCGCCCGGCCGATGCCGCTGGCGCCGCCGGTGACGACGGCGGTGAAGGGCCCGCCGGTCATGCCGCGCCCCGCCGCTTGAGCGCGCGCAGGTCGTGCGCCCGGCCCTCGGCCAGAAGCCGCGCGGCCAGCGCCTTGAGGTCGGCGCGCTGGATCTTCTGCGTCGCGGTCACCGGCAGCGCCTCGACGAAGGCGATCCAGCCGGGCGCCTTGTAGTAGGCAAGCTGCCCGAGCATCCAGTCGGCGACGGCGCGGGCCTGGGCGGCATCCTGCGGGCCCTCGGCCACGAGGCAGGCGAACACCTCGTCGCCGCGCAGCGCGTCGGGCACCGCCGCCACGCCCGCCGCCTGCACCCCGGGGGCGCGCAGCAGCGCGGCCTCGACCTCGACCGCCGCGATGTTCTCGCCCGAGCGGCGGATCACGTTCTTGCGCCGGTCCACGAAGACCAGGTCGCCGCCGGGGGCCCGGCGCACCACGTCGCCGGTGTGGAACCAGCCCCCCGCCCAGGCGGCCGCGGTCTCGTCGGGCTGGCCGTGGTAGCCCGAGAAGAAGCCGCGCCGCGGGTCGGGCCCCGCGCGGCGGATCAGCAGCTCGCCGGGCGTGCCCGGGGGGCAGTCGGCCCCGGCCTCGTCCACGATCCGCACCTCCAGCTCCGGGCCCGGCCGGCCGAAGCTGCCCGTGCCCACCGCGCGCGGCGGGTGGTTGGCGGCGATGGCGTTGCCGCCCCCGGTCTCGGTCATCGCCCAGGCCTCGACCAGGGGAAAGCCGAAGCGCGCCTCGAAGGGGGCGTGCAGGTCGCGCGGCACGCCGGCGCCGAAGCCGAAGCGCACCGCATGCGCGCGGTCCTGCGGACCTTCGGGCAGGGCCATCAGCATCGCGGGCATGACGCCAAGATAGTGGATCGCATCCGCCCGCGCCTCGGCCACGCTGGCCCACCACGTTCTTGGGTGGAACCGGTCGAGCACCGTCAGGCAGCCCCCGACCGCGACCATGGCCATCAGCGAGCAGGCGAGCGCGTTCATGTGGAACAGCGGCAGCGGCGTCAGCATCCGGTCGCCGTCGCGCAGCGCGCACAGCCCGCCCGCGCGGGCATACCAGCGCCCCGACTCGAGGAAGTAGAGGTTCGACAGCACGCAGCCCTTCGCCGCCCCGGTAGTGCCCGAGGTGAAGAGCATCGCGGCCTCGGCCCCCTCCTCAGCCGCGGCCGGTGCGCCGCCCGGGGCCAGCGCGGGCGGCGCCGCGCCCGGGGCCAGCACGGGAAACTCCGCGCCGGCCGTCGCCCCCGCCGCGGCAAGGTCGGCCGCGCGGGCGGGCAGGGCGACCGCCGCCACCGGCGCGGCAAGGCGCGCCATATGCGCCAGCTCGGCCGCGCGCAGGTCGGGGTTGACGGGGACGAAGGAGGCCCCGCAGGCGTTGAGCGCGAGGAACTCGGCCACCGCCGCGGGCCGGTTCTCGAGCAGCACCAGCACCCGCGCCCCGGGCGCAAGCCCGGCCGCGCGCCACGCCGCCGCCCGCGCCGTGGCCGCCGCGGCCATCGCCGCATAGGCGATCTCGCCCGAGGCGATGCCATAGGCCGCCGCCGTCTCGGGCAGCACGTTCAGGAACGGCCGGTCGGGCCAGCGCGCGGCGGCCGCGGCGAAGGCCTCCCAGACGGTGGCGCCCGGCAGCGTCACGGCAGCAGCTGGATGTTGCCGAAGGCGGCATCGCAGTTCACGATGTCCACCCGCTTGAGGCGGATGCGCAGCGCCCCCTCGGCCACGGTCAGATCGTGCCGCGCCGTCACCGCCAGCAGGAACTGGTCGTCGAGCCGCGTCTCGACATAGTGCATGGGCGTCACCGTGCGGTAGAGGTTGGCCTCGTGGTCCATCAGGTCCACGAAGGGGCGCGACAGCACATGGTGGCAGCGGCTTTTCGGCTTCTGGCTGAAGGTGCGCGCGCCCCGCAGCCGCTCGACCCGCAGCCGCAGCATGAACATGTCCTCGTAAAGCAGGCTGGTGACCAGCCTGGGGTCGGTCTGCCCCCAGTCGAGAGGCATCCAGTAGTGCGCATCGGGGGTGAAGAGCGCCAGCCATTCGTCATAGCGCCCCTCGTCCAGCAGCCGCGCCTCGCCGTAGAGGAAATCGTGCAGGTCCTCCTGCGATGGCTGCGCGCCCGCGATCCGGGCGAAGGCGGGAGGCTCGGCGACGGTCGCGGTCATTGCCCTTGCTCCATCGACATCAGCATGAACTTCCGCCAGGCCGCGAACTGGTTGCGCATCTGCCGTTCGGTGGTGCCGTTCTCCACCGCCTCGACGTCCTCGGCCTCGTCCTCGGACAGCAGGCGCTGGACGTTCACCCACTGCAACCCGTCCGACATCAGCCCTTCCTGCGCGCGCTCGTACATCTCGAGGTCGTCGTGGCCCACCATCGAGGTGGGCGCGTTGATGAGGCGGTTGTACATCGCCGTGCGCTCGAGCAGCATGTCGGGGGCGCCGACGAGGCGGAAGATCCAGCTCTCCACCAGCGTCCGGTCGGCCGCCAGCGGCTTGAACAGCCGCAGAAGCTGGATCGGCCCCTTGATCATGCAGTTGGGGAAATAGACGGTGTTGTGGCGGTTCTCGCCCAGGATGGCGCGGGCGCGGTCCTCGCCATGGGCCGCGACCATCGCCTCCCAGTAGCCGGGCACGGCGGAATAGTCGGAATGGATCGACCGGTGCACGCCGGTGTGCCCGTGCCCGTTGGGCCAGACGCGGATGCCCATGGTCTCGAAGAACTCGTAGGGCGAGGCGAAGGGGGCGATCACCTCCATCGCCATGGGCTTGGGCATCCCCGGGGGCTTCTCCATGCTCTCCCAGATCCGCACGGCAGTGCCCGCGCTCGATTCATGCGCGACCATCGGGTGGCAGGTGTCGGTCTGGTTCTCGACCAGCATCTTCCAGTTGCAGCGGTGCAGATAGCGCAGCGGCGGCCCCGCCACCTCGAGCCGGCCTTCGGGCGAGCGGTCCACCATGTTGTCGAGGGACGACAGCGCGGCGCCGAAATAGTCCTCGAATCCGATCCCCCGCGGCGCCAGCCGGGCAAAGACGAAACCGCGGTAGTTGTGCACCGCCCCTACCGGCTTGAGCCCCTGCGCGGCCTCGGAGCCTTCCAGCCCCGTGCCCTCGTAGCCCTTGCGCAGCGGAATGGCGAGCAGGCAGCCGTCGGTGCGGAAGCTCCAGGCGTGATAGGGGCAGCGGAAGAACTTGCCGGTGTTGCCGGCCGCGTCGATGGCGATCTTGGTGCCCTTGTGCGGGCAGCGGTTGTGCAGGACGTGGATTTGCCCGTCGGAATGGCGCACCATGAGCACCGGCTGGCTGCCGATCTGGGTGGTGATGTAGTCACCGGGCCTCGGGCACTGGCTGTCGTGGCCGACCCAGACCCAGGTGTTGGCGAACAGATGCCGCATCTCGAGCTCGAAGATCTCGGGGTCGGTATAGACATCGCGGTGCACCTCGGCCGGGCGGATCAGCGCGGCGACGCCGGCGGGGTTGCCCGTGTAGCGTCGGGTGATGGTGGCGGCAGTCATGGCTTCCCTCCCCTCATTGCGGGGCGGCGCAGCCCCGCGCAGCGCCCCTCGGCACGGCCCGCAGGCCCTCGCGCCGCCGCGGGCCTTCGGGCCCGCCCGCGGCGGCGCCTAAAGGTCAAGCACCAGCCGGGGCGAGCGCGCCCGGCTGACGCAGATCTGCATCACCTTCCCCGCCGCCCGCTCGGACGGCGTCAGGATCACGTCGCGATGGTCGGGAACGCCCGCCAGCACCCCGGTCTGGCAAATGCCGCAGTCGCCCCGGCGGCAGTCGTAGAGCAGGTCGATCCCCGCGGCCTCGAGCACGTCGATGATCGACGTCCCCGGCGGCACGGTAAAGACCCGCCCGGTCGAGGCCAGCTCGACCTCGAAGGCCGTGTCGCCGGCCTGCGGCCCCTCGGGGGCGAAGAGCTCGACGAAGATGCGCGCAGGATCGAAGCCGCGGGCAAGGGCGGCCGTCCGCGCGGCCTCGATCAGGCCCCTCGGCCCGCAGATGTAGAGGTCGCGCGCGGGGTCTGCGGCGGCCATCAGCGCGGGCAGGTCGAGCCGGTCGGGCGTGTCGTCGGGGTGCAGGTGCAGCCGCGGCCCGCAAAGCGCGCCAAGCTCGTCGAGGAAGGCCATCGCCGACCGGCTGCGCCCGGCATAGTGCAGATCGAACCGCCGCCCCGCCGCCGTCAGCTCGGCCGCCATCGAGGCCAGGGGCGTGATGCCGATGCCGCCGGCGAGCAGGAGCGGCGGCAGCGGCGAGGGGCGCAGCGGAAAGTCGTTCGCCGGCGGCGACAGCACCACCGCGTCGCCCGGCGAAAGGCTGTGGACATGGGCCGATCCGCCGCGGCTGTCGGCCTCGAGCAGCACGCCGAGGCGCAGCGCCGCAGGGGCGGCGGTGGCGCCCGGGGCGGGATCGAAGTTGACCAGCGAATAGGGCCGGTCGCCGCCCCGGGGCAGATGCAGCCGGACATGGGCGCCCGCGGTCCAGCCCGGCGCGGGGGCGTCCTGCGGCACCAGCAGCAGGCTGCGCACCCGCTCGGCCGCGGCCCGCGTCTCGGCAACCCTGAATGTCTGCGCCCCCGTCATGCCGTGCCCCGTCATGCCGTGCCCCGCCCCGGTTGCGACAGGCTACCGCAGGCCGGATATCTGTCAAGCCTGAATATATGAAATATCACCCTTCTGTCCCCGCAAGGCTTGCGCCGCCGCGGCCGCTGAGGCAGCCTGCGTCGCGTGCGGAAGGCCCAGGGGGGGAGGGGAAGGCAGGGTGGACGAACGGCCGGCGAAGGCGGATGGAGCGGACGACGCGGCGGGCGCGGGCGACCGGGGCTTCGTGCCCGGCTATCTGCTCTATCTGCTGGCCGCGGCCAGCGCGGCCGCCTCGGGCGTGTTCCACGACGAGGTCCGCCGCCGCGGGCTGCGCCCGGTGGAATGGCGGGTGCTGGCCTGCCTCAACGACGCCGACGGCCAGAGCATCGGCGCGCTGGCGGCGGTGACGCTGTTCGAGGCGACGCGGCTCACCCGCATCGTGGACCAGATGGCCGCGGCCGGCCTTGTCCGCCGCGGCATCGACCCCGACGACCGCCGCCTGCGCCGCGTCTGGCTGACCGAGGCCGGCCGGTCGGCCGCGGCCGACTTCGTCGCCGCCGCCCGAGCTCACGAGGACGCGCTGGTTGCCGCCCTCGGCACGGCCGAGGCCGCACGGCTCAAGGCGCTTCTGCGCCGTTTGTCCGAGATCGCGCCGCAGATCCCCGTCGCCGGACCGGACGCGCCGGACGACACGCGGGCGTGAGCGAGGTTTCGCCCCTGCCGCGCCGAGGCCGGGCGATCAGGGGTTGACGACGGGGGCCTGCGGCGGTGCAGATGGCGCCGCAGGGCCCGGGGCGCTTCCGGTCCGCGGGCCTGCGTCCGCGTTTCCGTGCCCTCCGTCCGGGCCTGTCCTGCCGAGGTTCCATCGCCGTGACCATCGCCGACCTGCCCGCCAGCCCCGTGCCCCGCCTCTCGCGCCGTGCGGCGCTGTCGATGCTGGCGCTGGGCCTTGCGGCCTGCGCCGCCCCGCCGCCGGTCGAGGTGGTGGCGCGCGTCGCGGTGGTGCCGGGCTACGAACAGGTCGAGGACGGCGCCTTCACGATCCCTGCCGTGCCGACCGAGCTGCTCGCGCCGGTGAACCGCCGGCAGCTGGTGGGCTACCGCGACGACGATGCCCCCGGCACCATCGTCATCGACCCCTACGCGCGCTTTCTCTACCTCGCGATGGACTACGGGCTGGCCATGCGCTACCGCATCGCGGTGGGGCGCCAGGGCCTGGGGTTCCGCGGCACCGCCACCGTGGGGCGCAAGGCGGCCTGGCCCTTCTGGCAGCCGACCGCGCGGATGCTGGCCCGCGACCCCGAGATGTACGGCCCCTACCGCGCCGGCCTGCCCGGAGGGCTGATCAATCCGCTCGGCGCCCGCGCGCTCTATCTCTACCGCGGCAAGGTTGACACGATGTTCCGGATCCACGGCACCAACGACATCACCTCGATCGGGCTTGCGACATCGGCCGGCTGCATCCGGCTGTTCAACCAGGACATCCTCGACCTTTACGAGCGGGTGCGGATCGGGGCGCCGGTGCGGGTGCGCACCCGGGCCGAGTCGCTGGCCTATGAGGGCCCGATCCGCGCGACCGAGGGCGACCCCTTCGCCGTGGCCACGGCCATCGCCGAGGCCGAGGAGGCGCGCGCGGCGCCGCGCCTCTAGCCGACGCCGCTAGCCCGCCACCGGTTGCGGCGGCTCGGTGCCCGCAAGGCGCGCCACCTCGGCGTGGTAGTGCTGGATCGCGGGTTCGTTGCGGCCGAACAGGAAATGGCCCAGCAGCGGCGTGGTCAGCCCCGCCTGGACGGTGGCGCCCACGGCATAGTCCTCGTCCACCACCGCCTGCAGCACGAGGCGGGCGAAGGCGTCCGAGGCCGCGATCTCGGCCTCGGTCTCGGGGCGCCTGGCGGCGAGCACCGTCTGGCGGGTGGTGCTGCGGTCGGGCGTGGGGCCGGGCAGAAGCAGGCTGACCAGCGCATGGTCGCCCAGCACGCCCGAGATCGACAGGTTGGGAAAGACCGAGTGGATGCGGCGGATGTCGGCCTCGGGCTGCCATTCGGCCTCGGGCCGGCCGGCGCGGTCGGCGAGCGACTTGCGCCCGAACACCAGCCGCTGGTGGGGGCCGAAGATGTCGTGCACCAGCAGGTTGCCGATGGTGTATCGGCCTACGGTCGCGCCGTGGACCGGGTTGTGATGATAGGCCTCGAGATAGCCGTCCCAGGCCACCTTCCAGCCGGGCCCCGGAAAGCTGCGCTGGGCGTGGATGTGCCAGCGGGCAAGCTGCAGCCCCTCGAGTTCGGCGCGGAAGTCGCCCAGCCAGGCGTCGATGTCGAAGGCCGCCGTCGGGTTCAGCGCGACCCAGACGATGCCCGCCGCCTCGGCGCAGGGCAGGGCGACAAGCCCCAGCTTGGCCTTGTCGAGCGGCCCGAAGGTCGCCTCGTCGTAGACCGATTTCAGCGCACCGGTCGCGTCGTAGGCCCAGGAATGGTAGGGGCAGACGAGGCGCCGCGCCGTCCCCTTGCCCGCGGCGCACAGCGCCGCGCCGCGGTGCCGGCAGGCATTGAGGAAGGCGCGCGCCGCCCCGTCCTCGCCGCGGAGGATGAGCACGGGAACCCCCGCCGCCTCGAGCGCAAGGTAGCCGCCGGGGCCGGGCAGGTCGAGCGACAGCGCAAGCCCCAGCGGCAGGCGGCGGAAGATGCGCTCGAGCTCGAGCGCGTAGCGGTCCGGGTCGGTGTAGGCGGCAAGGCTCTGACGGACGATCTGCGGCGCCTGGTCGGTGGTGCCGGCCTCGAAATGCCGCAGCGCGCGGCGGGCAAGGGCAAGCGCGCCGTGCGGATCGGCGGCGGCGGTCAGGTCGTCGGGCATGGCGGGTCCTCCTTGGGGGGATGGGCGGCGGCGAAGGCCTTCCAGCTTGCCAGCGTCTCGGGGAGGTCGGCCGGAAGGCGGGCGGGGCCGGCGTGCAGCCGAAGCGCCTCGGCCAGCGCGCCGGGATAGCGGGCGGCGGGGACGTAGTAGAGGAAGGCGAGCGTGCGGCGGGCAAAGCGCCAGACGCCCCCCTGCCGCACATAGGCGTCGTCGTAGCGCAGCGCGGCCAGGCTGTGCACGCCCCCGGGCGTGGTCTCGGCATGGGCCATCACGCGGCCCGTCGCGCGGTCGGGGTCGGCCGGGTCGATGCGGATCCTGTGGTCGTGCGTCCAGTGGAACGACGGCCCCCGCACCCGCAGCAGCGCCACGAAAAGCGCCTCGACCGCCGCCTTGCCGCGGGCGCGCATCAGGCCCGACGGGCTGTCGATCTCGATGTCCTCGGCGAAGAGGTCCATCAGCCGCGGCATGTCGTGCGCATCGCAGGCCTCGGCATAGGCGGCGACCAGCTCGGCGATGGCGAGGCGGCTTTCCAGCCGGTCGATCCGGTCGGCAAGGGCCTCGGCGCTTGGGGGCGGTGCGGGCGGGGTCGTCACGGGCGCAGCTCCGTCAAGATGAATAGACGTAGCCCGGCAGCCACAGCGCGAGGCCCGGGAAGGCGATGAGCAGGGCGATCAGCACCCCCATCGCCGCCACGAAGGGCGCGGCGCCCACGCAGACGTCGCGGAACCCCCCGCCCGAGGTGCGGATGCCCTGGACGACGAACAGGTTAAGCCCGATGGGCGGCGTGATCAGCGCGGTTTCCATCAGCACGATCAGCAGGATGCCGAACCAGACGCTGTCGAAGCCGAGCGCGGTGACGATGGGAAAGACGATGCCGATGGTCGTCACCAGCATCGAGAAGGTCTCCATGAACAGCCCGAGGACAAGATAGAAGCCGACGATCAGCAGGATCGTCTGGACGGGCGTCAGCCCGAGCCCGGAGACCAGCCGCGCCGCCGCCTGGATCACGCCGAGAAAGCCCACAACGATGTTCAGCAGCATCGCCGCCAGCACGATGAGCATGATCATCGCGGTGGTGCGCACCGTTCCCTCGAAGCTGTCGCGCAGCATCGCCCAGCTCAGCGCGCCGCGCGTTGCGGCCAGCGCCAGCGCCGTCACCACGCCGATCGAGGCCGCCTCGGTCGCCGTCGCCCATCCGGCATAGATCGATCCCACCACGGCAAGGAACAGCCCGAGCGGCGGCAGGATGTGGACCAGCGCGGCAAGCCGCTCGGCCCAGGTCGCGGTCACGCGCCAGCCGCCCCCCGCCAGCCCCAGCGCCGCCATCACCGCGATCGCGCCCGAGAACAGCAGCGCCAGCAGGACGCCGGGGATCAGCCCGGCAAGGTAGAGTTCGGGGATCGAGGTCTGGGTGAACACCCCGTAGACGATCAGGGGCACCGAGGGCGGGATCAGGATGCCCAGCGTCCCGCCCGCGGCGACCGAGCCCAGGAACAGCGATTCGCGGTAGCCGTGCCGCGCGATCTCGGGGTAGGCGACGGTGCCGATGGTGGCGGCGGTCGCGACGCTCGACCCCGAGGTGGCGGCGAAGATCGCCGAACAGCCGATGTTGGCGTGCATGAGGCCCCCGGGCAGCCAGCCCAGCCACAGCGCCACTGCGCGATACATCCGCCCCGCGATGCCCGAGCGCAGGACGATCTCGCCCAAAAGCACGAACAGCGGGATCGCGATCAGCACGAAGTCGATCGAGACGTCCCAGATGAAGCTTCCGAAGGTGCGCCGCAGCCGGCCGTTGGAGAAGGCCTCGTCCAGCGCCAGCGCGGCCACGCCCAGCACCGCGGCCACGGGGACGGCAAGCAGCACGAGCCCGAGGATCAGCGCGACGACCACCGCGGCCAAGGCGCCCGCCCCCCCTAGCGCTGCGGCCGCGCCCCGGCCCCGACGCCCGCCCCTTCGACGGGGTAGAGGCGGCGGGCAAGGTCGGGCCGGCCGAGGACAAGCAGCACCAGCCCCTGGACCAGCAGCCAGGCGCAGTTGAGCGCGAAGAACCCCAGGCCCAGCGCCCAGGCGGTCTGCGGCCAGGCAAGCGGCACCCGCAGCGGCGTGACCGAGGCCGAGCGGAAGCGCAGCGACATGCTCAGCGCCATCTGCGCCCGGCTGGCCAGCACCACGGCAAGTGTCAGCAGGGCGGCCAGCGCCATGAGGTCGAGCGCGGTGCGCAGGCCCTGCGGCAGCCGGGCATAGCCGATGTCGATGCGGACATGGGCGCGTTCGTGCAGGCAGAACGACAGGCCCCAGGCGATGGTGACGGCAAAGACATAGCCCGACAGTTCGGCCGCGCCGACATAGCTGGCGCGGTCGAAGTTGCGAAAGACGATCTCGGCGAAGATCAGCAGCGCCGCCCCCAGCAGGCCAGCGCCGCAGGCCCAGGCGGCCCAGCGGGACAGGCGGTGCAGGCCGCGGCGGCCGGCCTCGAGCGCAGCGAGGAGGGCGCCCGCCATCGCCGCCTCAGCCGGCGCTCAGGCCCAGAAGCGCGCCGATGGTGGCGTTCCAGTTGGCGATGCAGCCGGGGCTTGTCGCCTCGCAGCGCTGGCCGAAGGCGCGCAGGACGGTGCTCTCGACCCGCGCCTTGAGCTCGGCCAGCGCCGCGTCGGTCAGCGTGACGATCTTCATGCCCCCGATCTCGGTCGGGCAGGGGCCCTGGGTGTTGCAGTTCATGCCGCGGGCATCCTCGCGCGCGGTGGCCTCCCACATCCGGTCCTCCAGCGCGGCGGCCTGCGCCGTGAAGAAGGCGCGCTCGTCGTCGGTGAGCGAGGTCCAGACGTCGCGGTTCACGGCGAGGAACGAGGCGGTGTAGCCCACCGGCAGGCGCACCTCGTGGGTGGCCACCTGATACCACTTGGCATCGTAGGCCGAGGCCGTGCCGGTCACGCCGCAGTCGATCACGCCGCGCTGCAGCGCCTGCGGCACCTCGCCGAAGGCCACCGGAACCGGCTGCGCCTCGAGCGCGCCGATGAGGTCGGCCAGCGAGGCGCCGTAGCTGCGGATCTTGAGACCCTTCAGCGCCTCGAGCCCGATCTGGTCGGGCGTGTCGGCGGGCAGGTTGCAATAGAGGTGGCTGCGCGGCCAGGCGTAGAGCATCAGGATGGAGGAGTTGTATTTCGCCTCGAACTCGGCGTTCAGCACCCCCCGGTAGGCGTCCATCACCTTGCGCATGGTGGCGAGGTCGGGGACCACGCCGGCAAGGTCCCCGCCGTCGATCACCGGGCTGTCCGCCGAGACGTAGAGAAACACGCCATGGGCGAAGTCGAAGGCGCCCACGCTGAGGTCGCGCATCACCCCGTGGCCCGAAAGGCCCAGCTCGGTCAGCGGCTTGGCGTTGATCCTGAACCTGCCGCCCGAGGCCGCGGGGATCGTCTGGGTCCAGAACGGCCCCTCGCTGTCGCGCCAGTGCGAAAGCTGTCCCCAGGTTCCGACCACGGCGAAGTCGCGCTGGCCGAGCGTCTGGCCGGCGGCGGGCAGGGCAAAGGCCGCACCGGTCAGGGCGGCGGCGGCAAGGATGGACTTGGGCATCGGTTTCCTCCCGGTTGCGCGCCCGGGCCATCCTGTGGTGCACATCCTGCCCTGGCCTCCCCGCCACGGCACGCCACGGAAGGGCCCGGAACGCTTCAGTATCGATCATATTGATGACGATGCAAAGGCGCAAGCGGTTGCGGCGTGCCGCCCGCCCCGGGGCGGCGGGGTCGGCCCGGTCAGGCGCCGAGCAGCGCGCGCACCCGCGCCACCCCTTCGGCCACCCGCGCCGCCGAGCCGCGCGCCTCGACGTTGAGCCGCACCAGCGGTTCGGTGTTCGAGGGGCGCAGGTTCAGCCGCCAGTCGGCGAAGGCCAGCGACAGCCCGTCGGTCCGGTCCTCGGCCAGCGCCTCGGGCGCGAGCGCGGCGGCGACGCGGGCGATGGCGGCGGCCGGGTCGGGCAGGTCGAAGTTGATCTCGCCCGAGGACGGGAAGGCGGCGCGGCGGGCGGCGACCAGATCGGCCAGGGGGCGCCCGCGGCGGCTGACGAGTTCGGCCACCAGAAGCCAGGGGATCATGCCCGAATCGCAATGCACGAAGTCGCGGAAGTAGTGGTGCGCCGACATCTCGCCGCCATAGACCGCGCCCGAGGCGCGCATGGCGGCCTTGAGGAACGCATGCCCGGTGCGCGACTGCACCGCCCGCCCGCCGCCCCTGGCGACGATGTCGAGCGTGTTCCAGACCACGCGGGGGTCGTGGACGATGGCGGCGCCCGGTTCCTTCTCGAGGAAGGCCTCGGCCAGCAGCCCGACGATGTATTCGCCGGGGATGAAGCGTCCGGCGTGGTCGAACAGGAAGCAGCGGTCGAAATCGCCGTCCCATGCAACGCCAAAGTCGGCGCCGGCGGCCACCACCGCGGCGGCGGTCGCGGGCTGGTTCTCGGGCAGCAGCGGATTGGGAATGCCGTTCGGGAACGTCCCGTCGGGGTTGTGGTGCATCCGCTCGAAGGCCAGCGCTGCGCCCGCGGCGGCCAGCCCGTCGGCCAGCGCATCGAAGGTGGGCCCCGCCGCGCCGTTGCCGGCGTTGACGAGGATCTTCAGCGGCCGCAGCGCCGCGACATCGACAAAGCGCAGGACGGCCGCGACATAGGCCGCCCGCGCCTCGGCTGCGACATCGCGGACCGACCCGCCGCCGCGCGGTGGCGGCAGCGGCGCCTCGGCCGCTGCGCGGATCGCGGCAAGCCCCGTGGCGGTGTCGAGCGGCGCCGAGCCCGCGCGCACCAGCTTCATGCCGTTCCAGTCGATGGGGTTGTGCGAGGCCGTCACCGCGATCCCGCCGTCGGCGGCGAAATGCGTGGTGGCGAAATACATCTCCTCGGTGCCGCACAGCCCGAGGTCGAGCACCTCGGCCCCGGCCTCGGTCAGCCCGCGCGCCACCGCCTGCGCCAGCGCCGCCGAGGAGGCGCGGCAGTCGCGCCCCAGCACCACGCGGCGGGCGGGCAGCGCCTCGGCAAAGGCGCGGCCGATGCGGTGGGCGATCGCCTCGTCGAGGTCGCGCCCGAGGCGGCCGCGGATGTCGTAGGCCTTGAAGCAGGTCAGGGGGGGCATGGCGGCGGCCTTTCGCTGGGTGACCGACCGGTGCCGCAAGGGGGGCGCGGCCGTCAAGCGGCGCCGGACACAGGGCCGCAGGCTTTGTGCGCAAGGTGCTTGCGCTGCCGCGCGATTGCGGCGCAACTGCCGCCGCAACGGGCCTGCGGGCCAGCGACGAGGCGAGGCATGATCACTCCGGTTCTCCTGTGCGGCGGTTCGGGCACGCGGCTCTGGCCGCTGTCGCGCAAGAGCTTTCCCAAGCAGTTCGCCGCGCTCGGCGGGGCGGGCACGCTGTTCCAGGCCACCGCCCGGCGGCTGGCGGCGCCGGGCTTTGCCGCGCCCGTGGTCATCACCCACTCCGATTTCCGCTTCATCGTGACCGAGCAGCTGGCCGCCGCGGGAATCGACCCCGGGGCGGTGCTGATCGAGCCGTCGCCCCGCAACACCGCGCCCGCGGTGCTGGCGGCGGCGCTGCATCTGGCGTCCCATGACCCCGACCGGCTGATGCTGGTGGCGCCCTCGGATCATGTGGTGGCCGACGATGCCGCCTTCCGCGCCGCGGTCGCGGCGGGGATGCCGGCGGCGCGGGCCGGACGGATCGTGACCTTCGGGATCCGCCCGGTGCGGCCCGAGACCGGCTACGGCTGGCTGGAGCTGCCGGGGCCCGCGGCCCCGGGCGCCGCCGTGCCGCTGACCCGGTTCGTCGAGAAGCCCGCGGCCGACCGCGCCGCGGCGATGCTGGCGGCGGGCAACTTCCTGTGGAACGCGGGCATCTTCCTGTTCTCGGCCGGGACGATCCTGGCCGCCTTCGAGGCCCATGCCCCCGACCTCGTGCCGCCCGTGCGCGCCGCGGTCGAGGGGGCGCGCCCCGACCTCGGCTTCCTGCGGCTGGCCGAAGGCCCCTGGGCCGAGGCGCGGGACATCTCGATCGACTATGCGGTGATGGAGCGGGCGGGCAACCTCGACGCCGTGCCCTTCGAGGGCGGTTGGTCGGACCTCGGCGACTGGGATGCCGTCTGGCGCGCGGGGCCGCAGGACGGCCGCGCCGTGACGGCCGCCGGGAACGTCACCGCCCTCGACTGCTCGGGCAGCCTGCTGCGGTCCGAGGCCGAGGGGACCGAGCTGGTGGGCATCGGCCTGCGCGACCTTGTGGTGGTGGCCATGCCCGACGCGGTGCTGGTGGCCGACCGCAGCCGCGCGCAGGACGTGAAGTCGGCCGTCGCGGCGCTGAAGGCGCGCGGCGCCAGGCAGGCCGAGACCTTTCCGCGCGACCATCGCCCCTGGGGCTGGTTCGAGACGCTGGCGCTGGGCAACCGCTTCCAGGTCAAGCGGATCGTGGTGCATCCGGGCCGGTCGCTGAGCCTGCAAAGCCACATGCACCGGTCCGAGCACTGGATCGTGGTGCAGGGCACCGCGAAGGTGACGGTCGACGGCGAGGTGCGCCTGATCTCCGAGAACCAGTCGGTCTACATCCCCCTCGGCGCGAAGCACCGGATGGAGAACCCCGGCAAGCTCGACATGGTGCTGATCGAGGTGCAGACGGGCAGCTACCTCGGCGAGGACGACATCATCCGCTACGAGGATCTCTATGCGCGGGGGCAGGGGGCGAGGG